>NZ_JBHSQJ010000085.1:0-20849 GCF_042658505.1 Streptacidiphilus monticola
GCGTCCGCCGCCTGCGCGGCGAGGGCGGACGCGGACCGCTCGGCCTCGGCCGCCGCGGCGCAGGAGTCCGCCAGCGCGGTGACCGTGCGGACGCGGTCGGCGACCGAGGCCGCGCCGGCGCAGGCCTCCTCCAGCCGGGCCTGGCCCCCGGTCTGGCGTCGGGCCAGCTGGTCGAGCTGCTCCTCCAGCACGGCAAGGGAGTTGGCGGCCCGGGAGGCTGCGGCCAGATGCCGTTCGTGCTGCTGCTCCAGCAGCGCCAGCTCCTCCTCGGCGCGCACCGCGGCCACCGCCTGGTGCTCGGCCTCCCGGTGCCGGGCGTCCAGCTCCGCCGCGCGGGACCGGAGCTCCTCCGCCGGCTGGGGGCCGGCCTCGGCGCGGGCGGCGGCCAGCCGCTGCTCCACGCCGGACAGCGCCGCCTGGGCCGCTTCCGTCCGCTCGCGGGCGGCCAGGTACGCGGCCTCGGCGGTCTGCTCCGCCTCCGGTGTGACGGCCTCGCCCGCGGCCTGCGCCGGAGCCGGGTGCTCGGTGCCGCCGCAGACCGCGCACGGCTTCCCGGCCACCAGCTGGGACGCCAACTCGGCTGCCATGCCCGCCAGTCGACGCTCCTTCAGATCCAGCCAGACGTCCCGGAGCCGTTGCTCCTCGTCCCGGGCGGCGGTCGCGGCCGCGCGGGACCGCGCCGCCTCGGCGTCCAGGGCGTCCCGCTCCTCGGCCGCGCGCACCCGCGACCGCGCCCGGTCGCGCTCCTCGGCCAGGTGCTCGACCGCACCCGCCTCGGCGCGCGCCTCCGCCAGGGCGGCCTGGGCCTTGGCCTGCCGTTCCGGCCACACCTCCGCCAGCCAGGCCGCCGCGGCCCGGTGCTGCCGCTCGACCTCCTCGCGCTGCCGCTCCAGCCGGTCGGCCTCGGCGGCCTCGGCATGCAGCGCCGCTTCGGTCTCGGCCAGCGCCTCCAGCCGACCGGCCTCCCCGCGCAACTCCCGCTCCCGGGCGACCAGTTCCCCGGCCGTCAGTGCCCGCTCCGGCTCCGGCAGCACGGCGTGCAGCGCAGCCGCCTCCCGTCCGGCCGCAGCGGACTCGGCCTCCGCCCGCGCGGCCAGGCGGGCGAGCGGGGCGACGGACTCCGCCCGCCGGTTCAGGGTGAGCCGCACGCCCCGTGCCAGTTCGGCGGTCTGCCCGTCGGCCAGCCGCTGCTGCTCCGCCACGGCCCGGGCGTACGCCTGCTGACGCTCCGCCAGGCGGGCCGCGGCGGCGGACCGCTCCTCGGCCGCCCGGCGCGCCTCCTCCCGCAGCGCCTCGGCGGACTCCGCGACCCCGGCCCGCTCGCGGGCCTCGCAGCGCAGCTGCGCGGCCCAGGCCGCACGGTCGGCCAACGGCGGGACGGCGTCCGTCAGTTCGCCCGCCGCCTGGTCGAGGCGGTGGGTGAACGCGTCCAGCTCGGCCTCCGCGTCGCGGACGCCGCGTTCGCTCAGCCGCGTGCGCTCCTGCAGCCAGCGCTCGGCGCCGGTGAACCTGCGGGTGTCGAAGAGCCGGCCGAGCAGCTCCCGGCGCTCCTGCGCCGGGGCGTGCAGGAAGCGGGCGAACTCGCCCTGGGGGAGCAGTACCACCTGGCAGAACTGGTCCCGGCTCATGCCGACCAGGTCGTGCAGCTCCTGCCCGATCTCCTGGTGCGAGCCGCTGCGGGCCGACCAGAACCCGGCCGCCGGCTCCCACTCCTCCAGCAGGGTCTGCGGCCGCACCAGCGTGGTGCCCTCGCCGCGCTGCTTGGGCCGCCGCTGCTCGGGCTGCCGGGTGATCCGCAACCGCCGCCCGGCGAGCGTGAGTTCGAGCACCACCCGGGTCAGCAGCTCCGGACGGGCGTGGTCGCTGCGCAGCGCGCCGCCGCGCTGGCGGGTGCCGGGCACCGAGCCGTACAACGCGAAGCAGACCGCGTCGAGGACGCTGGTCTTGCCCGCGCCGGTGGGGCCGCGCAGCAGGAACAGGCCGCTCTCGGTGAGCGCGTCGAAGTCCACGGTCTCGGTGCCCGCGAAGGGACCGAAGGCGGTGACCTCCAGCCGGTGCAGCCGCATCAGGCCCGCGCTCCTTCCGGTGTCTCCTCCTGGTGGCCGTCGCGGTGCTCCTCGCGTGCGGCCGATTCCAGTGCCGCGCGCAGCAGCCGGGCCTCGCGGGGGGCGGCCTCGCTGCCGCGCACGTGGGCCACGAACCCGGTGGCGATCTCGGCGTCGTCGCGTCCGCGCACCCGGTCCACGTAGGAGTCGTGCCCGTCCCCGGACCGCTCCTCCGGATCGAACAGCAGCTGCAGGGTGTGCGGGAAGCGGGCCCGCAGCCGCTCCATGGCGCGCAGCGGCCGGCCCGGATCGGTGAGCTGGGCCTGCACCCAGGCGGACTCCGCCCACGTGTGCTCCTCCGCCGTCAGCAGCTGCTCCAGCGTCCCGCGCAGGCGGGCCAGCGGGCGCGGCTGCGGCACCGGGACCTGGCGGACCGTCAACTCACCCGTCGCGCCGAGGTCCACCAGCCACATGCCCTTCTCCTGCCCGGCCTCGGAGAAGGAGTACGCCAGCGGGGAGCCGCTGTAGCGCAGCCGTCCGCCGCCCAGCACCTGGGCTCCGTGCAGATGGCCCAGCGCCACGTAGTCCACTCCGTCGAAGACGGCCGCCGGGACGCTCGGGACACCGCCGACCGCGATGTCCCGCTCGCTGTCGCTGCCCTGGCCGCCGGCGACGAAGGCGTGGGCCAGGACCACGGAGCGGGTCCCCTCGGGCTGCCCGGCGAGGTCCGCCCGGACCCGGTCCATCGCCGCGCCCAGCACGGAGGTGTGGCTGACCTGCTCCGCGCCGAGCTTCTCACGGACCAGGGCCGGTTCCAGGTACGGCAGCCCGTAGACGGCCACGGGCCCGTGCTCGTCCTTGAGCAGCACGGGCTCGTGGGCGCGCAGCGGGTCGGTGCGCAGGTGCACGCCCGCCCGGGCGATCAGGCCGGACGCGATCCCGAGCCGGCGCGGGCTGTCGTGGTTGCCGCTGATCAGCACGACCGGGACGGCGAGCTCCGCCAGCTCGTGCAGCACCTCGTCGAACAGCCGCACCGCGCCCAGGCTGGGCACGGCGCGGTCGTGGACGTCCCCGGCGACGAGGACGGCGTCCACCTCCTCGCGCCGTACCGTGGCGACCAGGTGGTCCAGGAAGACGCGCTGGGCGTCCAGCAGGTTCTCCCGGTGGAGGGACCGGCCCAGGTGCCAGTCGGAGGTGTGCAGCAGCCGCATGGTGCACGACCTTAACCGGCGCCACTGACAGCGCAGCCGCCGCACCCGTCCGACGGTCCGTCAGCTGACGGACGCTCAGGAGTTCGGCACCGTGTCGGTGAAGGCCGTGCCGGCCGCGCGGTAGCCGGAGACGGCGCCGTCCACCTGGGCCGGGCTGAGCGAGGCGCCCTTGTCGAAGTAGACCCAGTCGACCTTCTCGTCCCACACGCGGCGGCCGGTGAACGGGAGGTCGATGAACCACTCGTTGAAGTCGATGGTCATCGGTTCGCGCGGGTAGTACTTGCCGGTGCTGCTGAAGTACTGCTGCCCGTCCACGTAGTAGGTGACGGTGCCGCCGCCGACCGTCATCTGCAGCGTGTGCCAGCCCTGCAGGCTGGAGACGACGTTGTGGGTGACCCGGTCCATGGCGTCGGCGCTGTACCAGGTGGTGGTGTAGAGGGTGGGGCCGGGCGCGCCCCAGCCGCCGTTGGGCAGGTACTCGTTGTCCAGCTCGCTGTAGAGCGAGTCGTCCGGGGTGATGGTGTAGAAGGTCTCGTTGACGTGGTCGCCGTTGGCGCCGGTGCTGGGGGCGTCGTTGAAGTACACCCGGGCGGCGTAGGTGCCCTCGAAGAACTTGCGGTGGCTGGTGTCGATCTCGGCCTGGGTGGTGCCGGAGCTGGTGCCGTCGGTGGTGGCCTCGAGCTGCATGACGCGCCCGTCGCCCGCGGTGCTGTCGTTCGGGAAGGTGATCGCGGCGGCGGACCAGGTGTTCTGGACGCCGGGGCCGCCCGAGCCGGTCCGCACCGACCAGCCGTCGGCGGCGAGCTGCGGATCGGCGGAGGCGGTGTAGCGGAAGTCGTCGAACAGGGCCTGCCCGGAGGGCGGCGGGGTGGGGGAGCCGCCCCCGCCCGAGGGGGAGGGTGAGGGCGACGGGCTGGGGGAGCCGTCGGGGACCGGCGGGGTGCCCCAGGTCAGGGATCCGTTGCGGTAGGCGGTGACGTGGTCCCAGAGCGCGTAGTCGGTGTCCGCGCCGTTGAAGGACCAGTCGTTCGCCTGGTTCACGTTCTGCCAGTCGGAGCGGTACAGCCGCAGTTGCAGGTCGCCGGAGTCGGCTCCGGGCGCCAGGGTGCCGCCGCTGAACCGGAGTTCGAGGTAGTGGTCGGCGGTCGCGGTCGGCGTGGGCATGGTGACGACGGTGCCGCTGACACTGCCGCAGCCGACGACGGCCCAGGCGCAGGCGAAGACGTAGGAGCCGGCGTAGTCGGCGGTGAAGTAGTAGCGCAGCACCACCTGGTTCAGCGGGACGCTGCTCGCGCTGTTGTTGACCACCTTGAACCAGGGCTCGATCTCGTAGCCGTTGGCGGCGGTGCTGGTCTTGTACTGGACGGAGAGGGCGGGCGTGTCCGCGTGGGCGGGCCGGGTGGTGGCGTAGAGGCCGGTGGCCGCGCAGGCGAGCGCGGTGGCGGCGACGAGCGCGCGGCGCAGGCGGCCGGGACGGACGGGGGCGTGCTCCATCGGTACACCTCGGTGTGGGGGAGAGGTACAGGACGCGAGGGCTTGCCTTGACCATTGGTCAGACTGAGGCCCGTCCCGGTGTGTCGTCAACCCCCGGAAAGCGGACCGTTTCTGACGGATGCTGCCGAGGCTCGACCTGTTGACATTACCAGTGGTCAGCTTTCACACTCTCGAACCACCGCTTCCGCCCTCCGAGGAGAGACCCGTGTCCCAGCGCCGTCCCGCGCTGCTGGCCGCCGGCGTCGCCCTGTGCGCCGCCGCGACCGCCTGCAGCAGCACCGCCGCCACCCCCAGAGCCGCCGGCTCCGCGTCCCAGGACCGCACCCTCACCGTCTGGATGATGGACGGCGACCTCAGCAGCCAGGCCGTCGCCGCGATCAACGCCCGGTTCGAGGCCGCCACCGGCGCCAAGGTCCGGGTGCAGATCCAGGAGTGGGACAACATCAACACCAAGATCAGCACCGCTCTGGCCCAGGAGGACACCCCCGACGTCCTGGAGATCGGCAACACCGACGTGCCGCTCTTCGCGGCCACCGGGGCGCTCAGCGACATCACCGCCCACCAGGCCGAACTGACGGCCGGTCAGACCTGGCTGCCCGGACTCACCGGACCCGCCACCGTCGACGGCAAGCTCTACGCGGCCCCCCTCTTCGCGGGCAACCGCGCCGTGATCTACAACAAGCGGATCTGGGCCAAGGCCGGCGTCACCGCCCCGCCCACCAGCTACGCGCAACTCCTCACCGACCTGGACAAGGTGAAGGCCGCCAACCCGGCCCCCGACTTCTCCGCCTTCAACTTCCCCGGCCAGTACTGGTACGGCGCCCTGCAGTTCGTCTGGGACGCCGGCGGACAGCTCGCCACGCAGGACAGCAGCGGAAAGTGGCACGGCGCCCTGGAGAGCCCGGCGGCCCAGCAGGGCCTCACCGCCTGGAAGCAGTTCCAGAACCGCTACTCCGGCGCCGCCTCCCGCAACGTCGACACCAAGTCCCCCGACCAGGCCGCCATGTTCGCCACCGGCAAGACCGCCACCATCCTCGACAGCAGCGTCAACACCGTCCTCAAGGACAACCCCGCCCTGAAGGACGGCATCGGCACCTTCCCGTTCCCGAGCAGCACCCCGGGCCGGACCCAGCCCGTCTTCCTCGGCGGCTCCGACATCGCCATCGCCGCCAGAAGCAGGCACCAGGATCTCGCCCTCGCCTACCTCAAGGCCGCCACCGACCCCGGCGTCCAGGCGAGCGCCGTCGTCGGCATCGACCACTGGACCCCCGTGTCCACCCAGATCATCGACCGGACCCGGAGCAGCCTCCCCGCCACCTCCCAGGCCTTCTTCGACGCCGCGCGCAGCAGCGTCGCCACACCCGCGACGCCCGGCTGGGCCACCGTCGAGAGCGACAAGTCGATCAATCAGTTCTTCGCCGACATCGCCACCGGCCGCAAGACCGTCGCCCAGGCCGCCAAGGACCTCGACGCCCACCTGGACCAGGCCCTCAATGCCGCACCCTGACACGGCAGTCCGCCGCCGGGGCCCGCTGCTGCCGCTCGGGCTGCTGCTCCCGGCGGCGGCCCTGCTCGCCCTCGTCCTCGGCTACCCGCTCGTCCGGCTCGGCGTGATCTCGTTCCAGGACTACGGCCTGCGCGCCCTGTTCACCGGCCGCACCGGCTGGGCCGGGACCGCCAACTACCATGCCGTGCTGCACGATCCGCAACTGCTGCCGGTGCTGCTGCGGACCGCCGGCTTCTGCGCCGCGCTCGTCGCGGGCACCCTCGCCGTCGGGACCGGAGTCGCCCTGCTGCTCGGACAGTTGCGCCGGGGGCTGCGCACCGCCGTCACCCTGGTCCTGATCGCCGCCTGGGCCATGCCCAACGTGGCGTCGACCCTGGTGTGGCAGTGGCTCTTCCAACCCGGCTACGGGGTGGTCAACTGGCTGCTCACCAAGACCGGGCTCTTCGGCGACCTGACCCAGCGGGACTGGACCAGCACCCCACTCTCGGCGTTCGCGCTGGTCTGGCTGCTCGTCGTCTGGCAGTCCGTGCCCTTCGTCGCGCTCACCCTGCACGCCGGGCTCACCCAGATCCCGCGCGCCTACTACGAGGCCGCGGCGCTCGACGGAGCGGGGCCCTGGCGCAGCTTCCGCGTGATCACCCTGCCGTTCCTGCGGCCGGTCCTCGGACTGGTCACCGTGCTCTCCGTCATCTGGGACTTCAACGTGTTCAACCAGATCTGGATCCTCACCCAGGGCGGCCCCGGCCAGGGCACCACCACCCTCGGCATCTGGTCCTTCACCAAGGCGTTCAGCGCCAACTCCTTCGGCCAGGGCGCCGCCGTCGCCCTGTTCTCGACGCTGCTGCTGATGCTGCTCACCGCGGCCTACGTGCGCCGGCTCGTCCGCAGCGGGGAGGAATGGTGACCCGGCTCCGGCACCTGGCCCGGGACGCCGCGGCGGTGGTCTTCTGCGCCGTCTGGGCCTTCCCCGTCTACTGGATGGTCAACACCGCGTTCAAGCCCTACGGCGACATCCTGAGACCCCGACCCGGCTTCCTGCCCTGGCCGTTCACGCTCGCCAACTTCGACGACGCCGTGCACAAGGCCGGATTCCTCACCGACCTGCGCAACAGCCTCGCGGTCACCGGCAGCGTCGTGGTGCTGGCGATCGCCGTCGCCTTCCTCGCCGCCGTCGCGCTCGCCCGGTTCCGCTTCCTCGGGCGGCGCGCCTTCCTGGTCACCGTGCTCGCCGTGCAGATGGTGCCCCAACCCGCCCTGCTGATCCCGCTGTTCCTCAGTCTGAAGAGCGCCCACCTGCTCAACTCGCTGCTGGGACTGACCCTCACCTACACCGCCCTGGTGCTCCCCTTCACCATCTGGACCCTGCGCGGCTTCCTCCACGGCATCCCCGTCGAACTGGAGGAGGCCGCCCTGGTGGACGGCGCCGACCGGGCCACCGTCATCCGGCGGATCCTGCTCCCGCTGGTCCTGCCCGGGCTCGTCGCCACCAGCGTCTTCGCCTTCATCACCGCGTGGAACGACTTCCTCTTCGCCTACGTGACGATGAAGGACCAGTCCGGCTACACCCTGCCCGTCTGGCTGGTCTCCTTCTCCACCAGCACCGGCACCGACTACGGCGGCCTGATCGCGGCCTCCACGCTCTTCGCGCTGCCGGTGGTGGTGTTCTTCATGCTCATCCAGCGCCGCCTGGTCGAGGGCATGACGGCAGGGGCCGTCAAGGAGTGACCACCACCCGACCCCATCGAGGACGACCGTGATCATCCCGCATCCGCAGTCCCTGGAACGCCGTCCCGGCCGCTTCCGGCTCCCCGCCGAACTCCACCTCACCGCCGGCCCCGGCGCCGAGACCGCCGCCGACCTGCTCGCCCACCACCTCGGCGCGGACCGGCCGCGCACCGGCAACGGCCCGTGGATCCACCTCGACCTGGTCCCCGGCGGCGCCCCCGAGTCCTACCGGCTGCACATCGAGCCGACCCAGGTCACGCTCACCGCGCCGCGCCCGGCCGGGCTGCGGCACGGCGTCCAGACGCTGCGTCAACTCCTCGCCCCGGACGGCACGTCCTGGCCCTGCGTGACGGTGGTGGACGCGCCGGCGCTGCCCCGCCGGGGACTGATGCTGGACGTCGCCCGGCACCTGGCGCCGCTCTCCTTCCTGCACGCCCTCGTGGACGAGCTGGCCCTGCACAAACTCAACGTGCTCCAACTGCATCTGACGGACGACCAGGGCTGGCGCGTCGAGATCCCGTCCCGGCCCCGGCTCACCGAGATCGGCGGCTGGCGCACCCGTCCGGACGGCAGCCGCTACGGCGGCTGGTACAGCAGGCAGGACCTGGCCGCGCTGGTCCGCCACGCGGAGCAGCGCGGCGTGGAGATCGTCCCCGAGATCGAGATGCCGGGCCACGTCCGGGCGGCGCTGGCCGCCTACCCCGAGCTCGGCAACGAGCCGGAACGGCGGCTGTCGGTGTGGAACCGGCGCGGCATCAGCCCCGACATCCTCGGCGTGCACGACGCCGCCCTGGACTTCGGCCGCGAGGTGCTCAGCTCGGTGGCCGAGCTGTTCCCCTCCCGGTACGTGCACATCGGCGGCGACGAGTGCCCCACGCTGCGGTGGGAGCGGAGCCCCCGGGCGCGCGAACGGGCCGCCCGCCTCGGCCTCGACGACGTGCGGCTGCTGCACGCATGGTTCCTCGGGCGCATGCACGACCACCTCGCCTCGCTCGGCCGCCGGGCGGTCGCCTGGGACGAATCCGAGCGTCTGCCGGGCCGCCTGCCCCCCGGGACCGTGGTCGCGGCCTGGCTCGACGCCTCCCACGGGACGCGGGCGGTCGCGCGGGGCCGGCAGGTGGTGATGGCCCCGCACCGGGCGACCTACCTGGACTACCGGCAGACCACGGGCCCTGACGAGCCGTCAGGGCACCCGGAGGAACTGCTCACCCTGGCGGACGTCCACGCCTTCGACCCGCTGGCGGGAGGACTGCCAGCCGTCGATCCGGCGCTGTCGCGCGCGGCGGGCGTCGTCGGCGCCCAGGCCCAGCTGTGGACGGAGGACACGCCCACGGTGGACCACCTGCGGTACCAGCTCTACCCGCGGCTCTGCGCCTTCGCCGAGAGCGCCTGGTCGGGCAGCGGACGCCCGGGCTTCGCCGACTTCCGCGAACGCCTCGACTCCCACCTCGGCCTGCTCGCCCGCCTCGGCGCGCTGGCGGGCCCGGGCCCGCGCTGGACGGGGCCCGACGCGGTTCCGGTACTGGAGCCTGAGCAGCAGCTCAGCCCTGAGACGATGGGGCGGTGACTATCAAGCGCGACCTGGTCCGACGCCACCTGCTGGCCGTCGTCGAGAACGCCGACCCGGGCACCCCCCTGTCCTCGGAGCGGGACCTGGCCGTGGAGTTGGGCGTCTCCCGACCCACGGTGCGCGCGGCGATCGAGGAGCTCACGGAGGCCGGGGTGCTGGTGCGCCGGCACGGGCGGGGGACGTTCACCAGCCCGCGCAAGGTGACGCAGGAGCTGGAGTCCGTGACCGCGGTGCCTCCTGCGGAGGGCCACTGGACCAGCAGAGTCGTGGAGTTCCGGGTCGCCCCGGCCGGTCCGCCGAGGGCGTCCCGCCTGGAGATCGCGCCCGAGGAGCCCGTGCTGCGGATCACCCGGGTCCGGCTGGTGGACGACGAGCCCATCGCCATCGAGGAGTTGGAGCTGCCGGCGCGGCTGGTTCCGGGACTGGAGCCCCGGGATCTCGAGGAGGGCAACTTCTACCGGCTGCTGCGGGAGCGGTTCGGGGTGGTCGTGCAGGATGCCCTGCAGACGCTGGAGCCCGCGGTGACCAACCCGGGGCAGGCGGAGTTGCTGGACGTCCCCGTGTACGCCCCGGTGCTGCGGGTGCAACGGACGACCCGGGACCGGGAGGGACGGGTCGTCGAACTGGTGCACTCGGTCTACCGGGGCGACCGCTACCGCATCACGTCGAAGCTCCGCTTCGACGCCACGTCAGGTTAGGCACCTCCTCAGGTGGCACCCCGCGGGGACGCGGCGGATCCCCCACCCTCCCCCAGCCTTCGGCCGGGGGCGCCCCCACGGCGGGAGGCGCCCCCAGCGCGAGCAGCACACCACCCACGGAGGTTCGACTCATTCAACGGGCCGGACCTCCGCGGGTGGTGTGCTGCTCGCGCAGTTCCCCCCGCGCCCCTGCGGGGGGTTACGCGTCCGCCTTGGCCGGCTGCTTGGGCTCGGTGGCCGTGCTCGCCGCGACCGCGGGGCTCGCGTGGGCGTGGTGCTTGGTGAGGCCGAGCGTCGCCACGACGACCGTCAGGACCATCGCGCCCAGGCCGATCAGGAAGCTCAGGTTGAACTGGGACTCCTGCGGCAGGTGGATCCCCGCGGGCAGGCCGGCGATCGTCTTCGAGGCCAGCAGCGAGGTCACCACGGCCGAGGCGACCGCCGAACCCACGGACCGGGAGATGGAGTTGATGCCGTTGGCGATCCCGGTCTGCTGCAGCGGCACGCTCGCCGCGATCAGCGCGGGCATCGCCGCGTAGCCGAAGGCGATCGCGATGCCGGTGAGCAGCCCGGCGCAGATGACGCTCGCGCTCTGACCGTGGCCGAAGGCCAGCCACGCGAAACCGCCCGCGCCGACGAGGCCGCCCAGGGCGAGCGTGCCGCGGGCGCTGATCCGGCGGACCAGGATGCCGCCGACGGGGGCGGCGACCAGCGCGATGAGCGAACTCGGCAGCAGGTACTCGACGCTCGCGCGCAGCACCGACGCCGTGAAGCCGTAACCGGCGATCCGCTCGGGCATCTGCACCAGGTACGAGATCCCGATGAACTGGGTGAACGAGGCGAAGCCCACGAACAGGCCGCCCAGGTTGGTCATCGCGACCTGACGGTGCGTGAACATCCGCATGTCGACCAGCGGGGACGGGACCTTCAGCTCGACCAGGACCCAGACCGCGGCCATGACCACCGCGCCGACGAAGCAGCCGATGACCGAGCCGGAGCTCCAACCCCAGGTGTGGCCCTGGGAGATGCCGAGCAGCAGCAGGACCAGGAACGCCGCCAGCGTCACCGAGCCCAGCACGTCCACGCGGCCGCCGACGCGGTGGCCGCCCTCGGGGACCAGGAACAGGACGCCCAGCAGGGCCAGCACCGAGACGCCGGTGGAGAACCAGAAGACCGCGTGGTAGTCCGGGGTGGTGCCCTGCGTCAGCAGACCGGTGACCACCAGGGAGAGGCCGGAGCCGAACGCCAGCGTCGAGCTGACCAGCGCCATCGCGCCGTGCAGCTTCTCGTGCGGGACCTGGTCGCGGACGATGGACAGCGCCAGCGGGAAGATCGCGGTGGCGGATCCCTGCATGACACGGCCGACCAGCAGCAGGCCCAGCGAGGTGGTCGTGGACGCCAGCAGCGAGCCGAGCACCATGACGGCGAGCACGGCGACCAGGGTGCGCCGCTTGCCGTAGAGGTCGCCGACCCGGCCGAGCAGGGGCGTGAACACAGCCGCCGACAGCAGCGTGGCCGTGGTCACCCAGCTGACGCCGGCGGCGCTGGCGTGGAGCTTGGTGCCGAGCAGGGAGAGGATCGGCACGACCTGGGTCTGGGCCATGGAGACGACCATGGCCGCCAGGCCGAGGGCGAGGATCAGGGGCGTGCTGCCGCGCTTGGCCGTGGGGCCGGCGGCGATGGACGTGCTCATGGGGGAGCGGGTCCCTTCAGGTGGTGCAGGTCATGGATGGTTCATGTACTCAAGTAATAGGGGAGACCTTAGGCCAGAAAGCTTTAGGGGGTCAAGTTGTTGCCGGGACAGCGCTTACGATCGAAGACATGTCACGGAACGACTGGGACCAGCACCTGCCGCGGTTCCTGCAGCCGCCGCCCATCCTCTGCGATCTGCCCCGGCACAGCGAGCGCCTGCTGCGCCCGCGCTACGCCGCGCTGTTCTTCCTGGCCGCGCTCATCCTGGTGCCCTGGACCGTCGGCCTCTTCCTGACCCTGCCAAGCTCCGCCGAGGCCGCGCGGTGGAACACCGCCTGGGGCGGTTTCGACGCGCTGCTGATCCTGGTCTTCGCCGGCTGCGCGATCCGCATCATGCGGCTCTCGCCCCGCAGCGCCGCGGTGACCGCCGCGGCGGCGGCGCTGCTGGTGACCGACGCCTGGTTCGACATCATGCTCGCGCCGACCACCCGCGACCTGGTCGCGGCGGTGCTCATGGCCGCACTGGTGGAACTGCCGCTGGCGGCCCTGTGCCTGCGCACCAGCTTCCGCGTGCTGAACGTGCTGGAGCAGGCCCGCCCCTACCTGCGCCAGGCCGGCTTCACCATCGAGCAGGGCCGCCTGGTGCCGCCGCCCGACTGGGAGGAGCGGATCAGGGAGCGCCCGACCGTACGGCGAGATGCGTGAGCACCTCGCTCAACTCGGCCTGCACCCTCCGGTCCATGGCGAGCCCGAACTCCACGTCCACCACCGTTCGGGCCACCTCGCGCAGCCGCTGCACGGTCTCCGTCAGCCGCGCGGTCTCGGCGGGCGTCAACGAGGCCAGGTCCCGGAAGAGGTGACGGCTGATCAGTTCCACGAACTGCCCCGCCAGCGCCTCGGCGCTGGCGCGCACCCCGACGGCCGTGTCCAGGACGTCGCGCAGCGGGACGCCCGAGGCCACCAACTGAGCGGAGGCGTCGAGGAGTCGGCGACTGACGTGGGTCAGCTCCTCGCCCTCGCCGCGGAGGTACCCCAGCTTCTGCGCGGCGGCGACCGCGTCGTCGTCCACCTGGCCCGGGTAGGCCGCCCGCAGTTCGGCGCGGGTCACCGGGACCGGTGACTCGGCCGACCAGGGCGCGGCGATCGCGCCCTCCAGGCCCAGCAGTTCGGCGACGTCGCGGCCCTGCTCCCAGGCAGCGAGGAGTTCGGCGATGCCGCCCAGGGTGTGGCCCCGCTCCAGGAGGCGGGCGATGATCCGCAGGCGGGCGAGGTGGTCCTCGGAGTACCAGACCACCCGGCCGTCCCGCCGCGGGGGCGGCAGCAGCCGCTTTTCGCGGTAGAACCGCAGGGTCCGCACGGGGATGCCGGCCTCCCGCGCCAGCTCCTCCGTCCGGAACTCCCGCCCGATCCGACGGCCGTTCGACTCACTCACGTGGGAAGCGTAAGGCACACGGGCAACCCTCCAGGCGGCGCAGCCGCCCCTGCAGGGGCGCGAGGAACTGCGCGACCGGCCCACCACTCGCGGGGGTTCGTCCCACACCTGCGGTCGGATCTCCCCGGGTGGTGTGTCGCTCGCGCTGGGGGCACCTCCCGCCATGGGGGCACCCCTGGCCCAAGGCTGGGGGAGGGTGGGGGATCCTCGCGCCCCTGCAGGGCGGCTACGCCGCCCGGTGGCGCACCGGAGGTGCCTTGAGCCCCGCCCCGGAGGGGCATATGCCGGGGGACAGTGGAGCACATTCCCCGCCCCCGTGGGGCGGCTTTCGGGAACTTCGCGTGAACGGGTGAGCGCGGGAACTAGCGTCCCCTCTCGTCCCTGAGGCGCCCTCAAGTCACTCGAAACCGTGGGGAGTTGTTCCATGTACGCCATGTCCGGCATGGGCGGCATGACCGAGGTGGGCTACGGCTGGCTCACGCCGATCCTCTCCTACTGCATGGCCGTCCTCGGCTCCGCCCTGGGCCTGCGGTGCACCGTCCGGGCCGTCGCCGCCACCGGCACCGCCCGCAGGAACTGGCTGCTCACCGCCGCCTCCGCGATCGGCTCGGGCATCTGGACCATGCACTTCATCGCCATGCTCGGCTTCGGCGTCACCGGCACCGAGATCCGCTACAACGTCCCGCTCACCGTGCTCAGCCTCTTCGGCGCGGTGTTCTTCGTCGGCCTCGGCGTCTTCACCGTCGGCTACAGCGGGCACCGGGTGCGGGCGCTGCTGATCGGCGGGCTCACCACCGGATTCGGCGTCGCGGCCATGCACTACATGGGCATGGCCGCGCTCCAGCTGCACGGAGGGCTCAGCTACGACCCGTCGATGGTCGCGCTGTCGGTGGTCATCGCCGTCGTCGCGGCCACCGCCGCGCTGTGGGCGGGGCTGAACGTCAAGGGACCCGTCGCGGCGGCGGGGGCCGCCCTGGTGATGGGGTTCGCCGTCAGCTCCATGCACTACACCGGCATGGCCGCGGTCCACGTGGCCGTGCACCCCGCCGCGACGCCGCTGTCCGGGGCCAGCCTGATGCAGTTCGTCTTCCCGCTCGCCGTCGGCCTCGGCTCCTACCTCTTCCTGACCACGGCCTTCGTCGCGCTCTCGCCGACCGCCCAGGAACGCGCCGACGCGGCCGTCGCCGAGCGGCTGCGCCATGCGCAGCCGGCCGCCCACTGACCCGACGTCATCTCCGAACCGCAGCAGAGGACTCACATGCGCCAGCCGGACCCGACCCCGCGGCCGCGCCCCGCACATGCCGGGCCGCCCGCCGACGAACGCCTTCCCGTGCGCGCCCCCCGCCCTCGCGGCCGGCGGCTGCGGCCGAGGACCGTCCGGGCCAGGATCGTCTCGCTGCTGATGGTGCCGGTGGTCTCGCTGATCGGCCTCTGGGCCTTCGCCACCGTCACCACCGCGCAGGACGTGGACACCCTCACCCGGCTCAAGCAGGTCGACCGCGGCCTGATCACCCCGGTCGACAGCACCCTCACCGCCCTCCAGGCCGAGCGCACCGCCGCCCTCGCGTACCTGGCCGCGCCGAGCGCGGACCGGCAGAGCCGGCTCACCGCCCGCGCTCAGGCCACCGACGCGGCCGTCGCCGCGATGCACGACAGCATCCAGCGCAGCGCCGGGGCCACCGCCGAGCTCACCCCGACGCTGGACCCGAGGCTCGCCCAACTCGACCGCGCCACCGCCGGACTGGCCGACCTGCGGGCGCAGATCTCCCGCCGCTCCCTCGGCTGGGCCGCCGCCATGAGCGGCTACCAGCAGGTGGCCGCCGCGGGCTTCGGCGTCGTCGGGTCGCTCACCGGGATCCACGACACCTCCCTCGCCTCCGACGCGCGGGTGCTGCTGGAGCTGGCGCAGGCCCGCGAGATGCTCGCCCGCGAGGACGCCGCCGTCCAGTCCGCGCAGGCCGCGGGGAGGATGAGCCAGGCCCAGTGGGCCGAGTTCACCGGCGCCCGCTACGCCCAACGCGCCTTCGCCGACACCGCCGCCCCCGACCTGCGGCCCGCCGACCTCGCCGCCTGGCGCCAGGTGACGCAGGGTCAGGACGCCACCGCCCTCGCGGCCCTGGAGGACCGCATCCGCGACGCCGGGCCGGGCACCGCCGCCGTCCGGACGGTCCCCGCCGACCAGTGGAACAGCCGCCTCGACGCCGTCCAGCAGCAACNTGCCGACGGAGAGGGCCAGCGTGTACGGCTGCCGTGCGGCGGTCAGCGCCGTCGCGGTCGCGGCGGCGGCAGCGGCGGCGGACCCCTACGGCCAGGGCCTGCTCACCCGCAACGGCGCCGCGGTCCTGTTCGGCCTGCTGGCCGTCGTCGTCTCGCTGGTCATCTCCGTCCGCATCGGCCGCGGGCTGGTCGGCGAACTCCTCGGGCTGCGCAACAGCGCGCTGGACCTGGCCGGCAGCCGCCTGCCCGCCGCCATGCGCCGGCTGCGGGCGGGTGAGGAGATCGACATCGACGCCGAGGCGCCCGTGGTCGAAGCCGGGGAGGACGAGATCGGCCAGGTCGGCGAGGCCCTCAACAGCGTGCAGCGGGCCGCTCTGCAGGCCGCCGTCGAGCGCGCCGAGGTGCTCTCGGGCGTCTCCGGCGTCTTCGTCAACCTGGCCCGGCGCAGCCAGGTCCTGGTGCACCGTCAACTCACCCTGCTGGACCAGATGGAGCGCCGCACCGAGGACCCGGCCGAGCTGGAGGACCTGTTCCGGCTCGACCACCTGACCACCCGGATGCGCCGCCACGCGGAAGGCCTGATCATCCTGTCCGGCGCCGCGCCCGGCCGCGCCTGGCGCAAGCCGGTTCCGCTGCTGGACGTCGTCCGCTCCGCCGTGGCCGAGGTCGAGGACTACGCCCGCGTGGAGGTGCGCCGCCTGCCCCGGGTCGCCGTGGTGGGCGCGGCCGTCGCGGACCTCACCCACCTGATCGCCGAACTCGTCGAGAACGCCACCGCGTTCTCCCCGCCGCACACCCGGGTGCTGGTCACCGGTGAACAGGTCGGCACCGGCTACGCCATCGAGATCGAGGACCGCGGCCTCGGCATGGGCAAGGAGGCGATCGCCGAGGCCAACCGCCGGATCGCGGACGCCCAGCAGGCCGACCTCTTCGACAGCGACCGGCTCGGCCTCTTCGTGGTCAGCCGCCTGGCCCGCCGCCACGACGTCAAGGTCTCCCTGCGCACCTCCGCCTACCGCGGCACCACCGCCGTGCTGCTGCTGCCCAACGCCGTCCTCGACACCGGCCGCGGCGCACTGCCCGCGACGGCCGCCGAGGGTCCGGGCGCGGAGTCCGTGGACGCGTCCTTCGGCCCGCACTTCCGCGCCCAGTTCGCCGCGCAGGAGGTCCCGCTGCCACCGGTGCCGGTGGGCGCCGCGCCGGTCGCTGTCCCGACGTCCCCGCCCGCCTTCGTGGCGGTGGCCGAGCCCGAGCCCCGGGTGCGCACGCTGCGGACGGAGCCGCAGCAGCCGGAGCCGCCCGCGGCCGAACCGCCGCGTCCGGCCACCCCGCTGCACCCGGCGCCAGCCGGGGCCGGCGAGGAACTGCCGCGCCGGGTGCGGCAGGCGAGCCTCGCCGTGCAGCTGCGGGACGTCCCCGAGATCGGCGCGGACCAGCCCCCCGGCGGTGCCGCCGAGCGCAGCCCCGAGCAGGTCCGGGCCACCATGACCGCCCTCGCCGAGGGCTGGGCCCGCGGTCGCGGCGGCACCGCTCCCCGCCACCTGCGCCTGCAGCGCGAGCACGACCTGCCGCAGGACTGACACCCCCTCACCTCCCCAGACCCGCACCGAGAGAGGAACGGCGCCGATGGCCGCCACCATGAACCACACCGGCGAACTGAACTGGCTGCTGGACGAGTTGGTCGGCAACGTGCCCCAGGTCAGGAACGCGGTGGTGCTCTCCCGCGACGGCCTCGCCCTGGGCGTCTCCAGCAGCCTCAGCCGCGAGGACGGCGAACACCTCGCCGCCGTCGCCTCCGGCTTCCACAGCCTCGCCCGCGGCGCCGGCCGCCACTTCGACGCCGGGGACGTCCGGCAGACCATGGTCGAACTCGACGGCGGCTTCCTCTTCGTGGTCGCCGCCGGCGACGGCACCTGCCTGGCCGTCTTCACCGGAGCCGACGCCGACATCGGCCTGGTCGCCTTCGAGATGGCCCGCATGGTCCGCCGGGTCGGCGAGCACCTGTTCGCCCACCCGCGCACCGCCGTCCAGCACCGGCCGAGCGCGGGCTGATCCGGTGGACCACAGGCACGGAGCGGGCTCCCCGGCCGGCAACGCCCGCTGGTACGACGACGAGGCAGGCCCGATGGTGCGGCTCTACGCGCTCACCCGCGGCCGGACCAGGCCCACCGGCCAGGCCTTCGACCTCATCGCGATGATCACCGCCGACAGCCCCTACGGCGCGGACAGCCCCTACGGCGTCGACCTCGGCCTGGACCCGGAGTCCGCGGCCATCGTCGACCTGTGCCGGCACCAGTCCCAGTCCGTCGCCGAGATCGCCGCCGAACTCGATCTGCCGCTGGGCGTCGTCCGGGTCCTGCTCGGCGACCTCCACGACGCGGGCCTGATCCGCGTCAGCCGCCCTGTCCCGCCCGCCATGCTCCCCGACGAGCGCATCCTGCGAGAAGTGATCAATGGCCTCCGTGCACTCTGACGCCACGTCGACCGCCGCCCTGCCCGAGGGCGAGCCGGTCCTCTCCCTCAAGATCCTCGTCGCGGGCGGCTTCGGCGTGGGCAAGACCACCCTCGTCGGCTCGGTCAGCGAGATCCGCCCGCTGCGCACCGAGGAGACGCTGACCGAAGCTTCCCTCGGGGTGGACGACCTCGGCGGCGTCGAGGAGAAGACCACCACCACCGTGGCCATGGACTTCGGCCGGATCACCATCCGCGAGGGCCTGGCCGTCTACCTCTTCGGCACCCCCGGACAGGACCGCTTCTGGTTCCTGTGGGACGAGTTGGCGCACGGCGCGCTGGGTGCCGTGGTCCTGGCCGACACCCGGCGGCTTGAGGACTGCTTCCCCTCCGTGGACTACTTCGAGCGCCGCGACATCCCGTTCGTCGTGGCCGTCAACTGCTTCCACGGGGCCCAGAAGCACACGGTCGAACGGGTCGCCGCGGCGCTGGACCTGGACCGCGGCACGCCCGTGGTGCTCTGCGACGCGCGCGACCGCCAGTCCAGCAAGCAGGTGCTGATCGAACTGGTCGAGCACGCCAGCAGACGGCACGCGGCCCGCCTGATCGCCTCCAGCGGCTGAGGACGGCTGCCGTCGCACCTCTTACGCGGCGGCGGCGCGGCGCGCGGCGCGCTCCTCGGCCTCCGCGGCGTCCAGCAGGTCGGCCTGCTCGGGCGTGGGGGCCGTGCCGCCCATGGAGGCCGGGAGCCACCAGCGGTCGTCCAGCCCCGCCGGCCCGTCCGGGTACTCCCGCTGCGCGCGGTCGAGCAACTCGCCCATCGCCGCGCGCAGTCGGCGCGTCACCATCACCGGGCGGTCCTGCTCGGTCAGGTGAATCGGTTCTCCGATGAGCACGCTCACGGGCGTGTGACGCCGCGTCAGGTTCTTCGGGCGGTCCTTGGTCCACAGCCGCTGCGTGCCCCAGACCGTCACCGGCAGCAGCGGCACCCGGGCGTCCGCGGCCATCCGGGCCGCGCCCGTCTTGAACTTCTTCAGCTGGAACGAACGGCTGATCGTCGCCTCCGGGAAGACGCCGACCACCTCGCCCCGGCGCAGCGCCGCGACCGCCTCGTCGTACGCGGGCTGCCCGTTGGCCCGGTCCACCGGGATGTGCTTCATGCCCCGCATCAGCGGACCCGAGATCCGGTGCCGGAACACGTCGTCCTTGGCCATGAACCGGGTCTTGCGCTTCGCGGCCTGGTAGGCGCCGAAACCGGCGAAGATGAAGTCCAGATAGCTGATGTGGTTGCAGACCAGCACCGCCCCGCCCTGGCGCGGCACGTGGTCGGCACCCTCCAGGTGGATCCGCAGATCCAGCGCCCGGAAGGCCGTCAGCGCCGCGCCGATCACCGGCGGGTAGACGAGGTCAGCCACGGTCAGCCTGCTTTCGCTGGTTCACCAACTTACGGCACCGTAGGTTTTCGGCGCCGGCCCATGATGCCCAGCGCCGTGGCCGGATGTCATCCTCAGCGGCACGCGTGGCGCGAGACAGTTGTCACACGGCGCTGGGGAACCTCGAAGTACCGCGCCGGAAGAGGAGATACAGCTCGCAGCCGAGGCAGAAGCCGAAGGCGGCGTTGAGGAAGGCCGCGGCCAGGGCGAAGGCGGTCGCGAGCAGTCCCAGCCAGCCGAGGCCGGCCAGGTAGCCCACGGTGCCGACCGCCGCGAAGGCCAGCCCGACCAGCTGCGCGAACCGCGGCGGCGCCGGGTCCTCCAGCTCGCTCGGCGGCCCCAGCCGCGGCCGCAGGAAGCGCCGGTACAGCCAGCCGTAGGGCGAGCGGCCGGCCGCGCCGAGGGCGAAGACCAGCGCCTGCGCCAGCAGCAGCCAGCCGCTGCCGGTGACCAGGACCACGGCGAGGACGACGGACGTCAGCACGGCGGCGAAGCGCGGACCGCGCGGATCGACGCCCCGGGGGTTTTCGGGCATGCGGAACTCCAGGAGGAAGGAGAGAAGTTGACGGGCTGTCGGAGCGCGGCTCAACGACAGCGCGTCGCCGACACCCGGCACAGGTCGATGACCAGGCGGCGGGTGAGTCGGCGGGAGCCCTGCATACCGCCATCCTAGGGGGCTGAGGCATGCTGGGACCATGACCGGTTTGGTGGCTGTCCTCGTGGTGCTGGCGCTGTGCAGCGTCTTCGGCCTGCTGCGGGCACGCCGTGGCGGAAGGCTCGACGTGAAGCGCAAGGACGCCCTGGCCGTGCTCACCGCCGACGACCTGGGCGCACCCCTGGGCGAGCGCGCCACCCTGGTGCAGTTCTCCTCCGCCTTCTGCGCCCCCTGCCGGGCCACCAAGCGGATCCTCGGCGAGGTCGCCGAGCTGGTCGAGGGCGTCGCCCACGTCGAGATCGATGCGGAGTCCCACCTGGACCTGGTCCGCCGCTTCGACATCCTGCGCACGCCCACCACGCTCGTCCTCGACGCGCGGGGCGCGGTCAGCCGCCGCGCCGTGGGCCA
The DNA here is from genome assembly GCF_042658505.1 of Streptacidiphilus monticola. Lineage (NCBI taxonomy): Bacteria > Bacillati > Actinomycetota > Actinomycetes > Kitasatosporales > Streptomycetaceae > Streptacidiphilus > Streptacidiphilus monticola. The sequence continues at coordinate 20,539 of NZ_JBHSQJ010000085.1, forward strand.
GCCCCGCAAGGCCGACGTCATCGCGGCCCTGGGCGAAGCGATCTGACGCTCCGACGGCTCCGGCCGTCGCCTTCTCGTGACCCCGCCGCGGGCCCCGCCGTTCGCCGCGCCCGTTCGCCCCGCCGTCAATAGGGCGGTCAATAGAAGTTATGTCACAGCGCGCCCCCGTTGAACGGACGCTTGGGATGACGTTCCGTGAGGGAATATGGGCTCCACGAAGAGTCCGGGCGAAGAGCTAAGCTACTCGCCAGTAGTCTGCGAGTAGCACCAGTACAGGAGACGGGTCGTGAGCTTGAGGATCGTTGTCTTGG
>NZ_JBHSQJ010000086.1:0-4897 GCF_042658505.1 Streptacidiphilus monticola
CCGCGGTGGTCGTCGAGGGCGACGCCGTGCCGGAGGTGACGGCGCGTCAGGACGTCAGCAGCGGTTCAGGCCGTTGTGGAACGCCGCGGCGCCGTCCACGTAGGGCGCGAACGTCCAGGCGGTGTACGGGGCGTTGAAGTAGTCGCTGTAGCCGTACGCGCCGTAGTTGACCTGGCTCGTCTTGTACCAGACGTCACCGTCGTTGCCGACCTGCTGACCGACGACCCAGCAGATCGCCACGATGCTGTCGCCGTGGGAGGCCCAGAGGTCGGAGTCGTACTTGGCGGAGTTGCCGGTGGCCTGGGAGTAGACGCCGACCCCGTGGCTGGTGGTGAGCGAGATGGGGATGTACGTGCTCGCCGAGGCGCTGCCGGCGGACAGGCCGATGGCGGAGGCGGCCAGGGCGAGGCTGGCGATGGTGGTGCCGAGAATCTTGCGCATGGTGATCACTCACTCCTGTGAATGGTGTGGACATGCCAGACGTGGGTCCAGGTGCGTCCGCGCACGCCGGGGACGGGAGGCGGCCCGACCGCCCGCCGGGAGCGGGCCGGTCGCTGTCGGCCTCCGTCAGCATGGCCGGTGGGTCGGCGCGGAGGCCACGGTCCGGGACGAGCCTGGACGATTCCGGACTCGGTCCGTTCAGGCGTCCCTGCTCGGCGCGTGCGCCTTGTCCTCCTGCCGGGGACCGGCGTCGATCCGCAGCAGGATGTGGCGGGCACCCGCTCCGTGGTGCAGCACGGCGCGGGCGTCCCGCGGCAGGAAGAGCACCTCTCCGGGCCGGACCCGGATGCGGGCCTGGCGCGGCTCCTCCGCGGCCGGATCGGCGGAGAGGTGCACGCAGCTGGTCCCGCCCGTCTGGACCAGGAGGAGGCCGCCGGGCCCCGGCTCCAGCGGTCGGCCTTCCCGCTGCGGCCCGCCGGGAAGGTCCACCACGGGCCTCCCGACCAGCTCGGTCAGCCGTGCGGCAAGGCGCGGACCGGGAGCACCACCGGCGTCCGACGGCGGGTCGTACTCCGGCCACAGGACCGCCGGCCCGTGGTCGCCGCGCCCGCGGACGAACGCGGCGAGTTCCTCCGCGAACCCGCCTGCCGCACGTGCCTGCTGAGGACCCCAGAACACCGCGTGCCTCCCTTCCGGTCGCCGGGCGACGCCCGTCGGGGCCTTCATGGTGGGTGGCCCGGGGGCTGCGGCACAGTCAGGTCTTCGCGGTCCCGGGCGGTCCCGGCCGGTCCTGGCGCCCGGCGGGCTCAGTCGGGGACCAGCCCGGCCTTCGCCGCCGCCACGCCGGCCTGGAACCGGCTGTCGGCGCCCAACTGCGCCATGATGTCCGCGATGTGGCGCCGCGCGGTGCGCAGGGACATGCCCAGGCGACGGGCGATGGTCTCGTCCTTCAGCCCGGCGGCCAGCAGTTCGACGATGGTGTGGTCGATCTCCTGGGCGACCTGCTCCAGCCCCTCCGCCGCCGCGCTCGCGAACGGCCGGGCCCGCGCCCAGGTCTGTTCGAAGATTTCGCACAGGTAGGCCACCAGCCACTCCTGACGGATCGCCACCGCACCCCAGGAGCCGTCACTGGCGGGGACGAAGGCCAGTTCGCGGTCGAACACGATGATCCGCCCGAACAGTTCGTGGCTGGTGCGGTACTGGCCGCCCAGCCGTGACGCCGCTTCGACGTACGCCTGGCTCGGCCCGTTGAAGCGGGCCGTGTGGTGGTACAGGGTCCGCATCGTGATCCCGCGGCTGAGCAGCGCCTCGTCGCGCGCCAGCGCCTCCTGCATCGCCTCGGGCACCCGGCTGCCGCCGCCCGGCTGACTGGCCATCACCTCGCTGCGGCAGCGCGCGGCAGCCTCGTTGAGGGCAGCCCTCACCTCCGCGAGCGTGGGGATCACCTCGATGCCGGTTCCCCGTTCGTGCCGTGCCGCGTGGTAGTGCGGCACGAACGCCGACATCAGCGCCCGGCCGCGGGCGATCCGCTCCTGCTCCCGGCGGATGCGCGCCTCGCCCGGCGCCGCCAGCGCGGTCATCGCGGCCTCCGGGGCGACGGCATGGCCGACGCCGGGATCGGAGGCGTCCGCATGGACCAGGCACAGTGCGGTGAGCCGCGTCACCGCCTCCGCCGCACGCTGCTCCGACACGCCCAGTCCTTTCGCCAGCGCGGCAGGCTCGATCCGACGGTGCGTCAGGATCCACTGGTACGCGTCCAGATCGACCTGGTCGACGGCCTGCCCGGTTTCCTCACCGATGTCCATGTGTGTCCCCCGTTCCCTTTGCTGCCAGACAGTTTGATGAAGCGGCCGGCTCATGGTCCGCGCGGGTGTCGCACGGAAAGCTGATCGCACGGCCGACGCGGGACCGCGTCGCCGGAGCAGCCCATCGATTCCAGGAGGACGCCGTGCACCGCTTCCCGACCACCGGCAAGGCTCTCGTCGCCGCGCTGGCTCCGCTGCTGCTGGCCGTGCTCGTGGGCGCCGGCGCGACCGGCGCCGACGGAGCGCAGGCCCAGCGGGGTCAGACGTCGGCGCGCAGCGCCCAGGCCCAGGCCCTCACCGTGGTCCCGGTCCTGCCGCCCGCGGACACGTCCTGGGGCGGTTGCGGCGGGAGCTGCAACCAGCAGCCCTGACGCCGGCGCAGCGCCCAGGTCCCGGTCCCCCCGTGACAGCGAGGAACTGTTCATGTCCCCACCGACCCCCCGCCCGTCCCTGTCCCCGCGCGAGCGCGAAGTCCTCGAACACGTGGCCCAGGGTCTCACCAACGAATCCATCGCACGGCGCCTTCGGCTCAGCCCGCACACCGTGGACACCTATCTCCGGCGCATCCGCGCCAAGACGGGGACCGCCAACCGCGCACAGCTGGCCGTTCTCACCGTCGCCCGGACCGCGACCGACACTGCGACACGTCCGGTGCCTGCCCGGCGCGCGCCCGAGGGGGAACTCCCGGGCGCCTTCGCTCCCGGCGACCCCGCCGCCGGACCGCCCGATCCGGCGAGCGCCACCACACCCGTCGAACTGGTCCGGCAGTTGCGGCTGCTGAAGGCGTGGGCGGGGGAGCCCTCCCTGCGCGACCTCGAACGGCGGACGGGCCTTCCGCGCAGCACCCTCTCGCAGACACTCGACACGCGTCGCACGACCCTTCCGCCCCTCGAGCGGGTCACCGCCGTCGTTCGGGCCTGCGGCCTCCCGCCGGCCGCCGCCGAGCGGTGGCGGGTGGCCTGGAAGCGGGTCAGGATGCAGCACTGCGTCCCGGCGGGCACCCAACCAGGATGAACGGCGGCCGACTTGGGCCGACGAGGGGCCGCGGGCCGGCAGCCGCGCGGCCACCCGGGTGAAATCGCGCCGGGCCCCGGCGTCGTCGCCCGCGGGTGCCCGCGAGCGGAGGCGCAGAATCGGCGGGACCCCGGAACCCCTGGAAGTCCGGGACCCAGCAGCAAGAGGAGCGGACGGCCGATGGCGGAGTGTGAGGTCTGCGGGAACGACTACGCGATGTCGTTCGAGGTGCGAGCCGCCGGAGCGGTCCACGTCTTCGACAGCTTCGAGTGCGCCGTGCAGCGGATGGCGCCGATCTGCGACAACTGCCAGTGCCGGATCCTCGGACACGGGCTGCAGGCCGACGGGCAGTTCTTCTGCTGCGCCCACTGCGCCCGGCAGAAGGGGCACGCCCAACTGGTGGACAGCGCCTGAGTGTCGCGAGGTCCGCGCCCCGGCCGGGGGCGGCGGTCGAGCGTAGGCTGAGGGCATGGCCGTAGCCGCAGGTGAGTACGAGATCGGCAGCCGGCACGCCGGCAGGCTGCTGCTGCGCACCTTCCGCCAGGGGGTCGCCGCGAAGGCCGGGCACGACCTCGTGATCGAGGCCACCGAGTGGGACGGGCACGTCCACGTCCCCGCCGATCCGGCCCAGCAGCCGTCCGTCTCGGTGCGGGTGGACCTCGGACTGCTGAAGGTCCTCGAAGGCACCGGCGGCGTGAAGCCGCTCAGCGAAGGGGACAAGCAGCAGATCCAGCAGACCATGCGCAAGGTGCTGCAGGTCGATCGCGACCCGCACGTCCTGTTCACTTCCACCGGCGTGGACGTGCAGGACGGCGCGGCCGTCGTCGCGGGCGAGTTGACGCTGGCCGGGCAGACCCACCCGCTGAGCCTGGACGTGCGGCAGCGGAACGACAACACCATCGCCGGCACGGCCACCGTCGTGCAGTCCCAGTGGGGCATCCGGCCGTACACCGGGTTCTTCGGCGCGCTCAAGCTCCGCGACGCCGTCGACATCGAGTTCACCGCCTGGCTGCAATCGGGCTGATGCCGCGCTGACGGAGACTCAGCCGGGCCGGCGCGGCCGACGGGACGGCGGGGACAGCGGGAATGGGCCGGGGCGGACGGGGCAGCCGCGCTGCCAGAAGCCCGTGGCGACCCTCTCTCAGCTGGACTCCGTATGAACGCGAAGAACGAGAACCCCGCCGCCGCACCGGTTGCCGGGAACGGCCCGGCCGGAGCGGCGCAGCAGGCAGTGCTGCACCCGATGGACACACTGGCGTCCGCCGTGCAGCGGATCCCCGGAGCCGGGGTGGTGCGCGGCGCCGCCGACACCGTGCTGGACACGGTGGGTCTGGTCTCACCGCGCTCCCGCCGTTGGGCCGCCTACGCGGGCGCCGGGGTCCTCGGCGCGGTGGGCGTGGTCGAGTGGCCGGTCGCGGCGGCGGGCGCCGCCGGGGTGTGGCTCAGCCAGGGCCGGCGGCCGACGGGGGCCGCGCAGGCCCCGCAGGACGCCCCGACCCCGGCGGATGTCGCCCACGCCGCCGCCCGCTCCCACCACGGTCAGGGCGGCAAGCCCGAGCCGTCCTCCTGAGGCGGCCGCATGGGCCTGTTGACGGCCGTTCCGGCGGCGGGGCTCGGCCTCGCCGCCCGGGCGGCCG
>NZ_JBHSQJ010000086.1:5007-18604 GCF_042658505.1 Streptacidiphilus monticola
GCGCCGGCGACCGCCTGCACGTGCCCTTGCGGGTCCAGGCCGAGGGACGCCGGCTGCCGGCCGCCGCGCGAGCGGTCGCGGCCCAACTCGCCGAGCACCCGGACGTGCTGACGGCCTACTGGGACGGCGGCCTGGCCCATCTTGTGGTGCAGCTGACGGAGGACGCCGTCTCCGACCGCGTGGTCGACCGCGTCGACGCGCTGGCCGCGGAGCACGGGCTGACCGCCCGGCCCGAGCCGGAGAGCCGGCATCCGGGCGGCGTCGCCGAAGTCCGGGTCCAGGCCGTCGGCCTGGCCTGCGACGCCCTGGGGCTCGGCGTGGCGCTCGGCTCCAAGGCGGTGCGGCTGGAGCGCTCGCCGCGCCTGCTCGCGGCCGCCGGAGGACTGCTGCGCGAGGACCCGCGCGTGGAACGCGTGCTGCGCCGCCGCCTCGGCGGCCAGGCGACGGACCTCCTCCTCGCGGGCCTCGGCGCGGCCGCACAGGGCCTGGGCGGATCACCGACGGGGCTCGCCCTCGACGGCGCGCTGCGCGCGACGCGGCTCGCCGGCGCCGTCGCCCGGGCGGCGGCGTTCGCAACCGCCCATGACCGGCTGTGCGGGCCGGGCCGATCGGGTCCGGACACCGCGGACCACCGGCGGCCCCCGTTGCGGCCCCGGCCCGAGGACGACTACCGCGGCAAGGCCGTACTGGGTGCGGGCGTCGGCGCGGTCGGCCCGCTGCTCTTCGGCGGCGACCGGGCCGAGGCCGCGGAGGCGCTGCAGGCGGGCAGCCCCCGCGCCGCCCGGTTCGGCCCGGAGGCGTTCACCGCCGTCCTCGGCGGAACGCTGGCCGCCGAAGGGGTCCTGGTACGCAATGAGGAGCGGCTGCGGCGCCTGGCGCTGGTCGACACGGTGGTGTTGCATGCCTCGGCACTGCACAGCAGACGCCGGGCCGTTCTCGAGGCCCACCCCAGCGTGCCGGACTGGGACGCGGCACGGCTCTGGCAGGCTGCCTTCCTCACCCTGCAACAGGCGGACCGGAACGCCGTGTTGACGCTGCGTCCGGTGCCCGACGAGGACGCGGACGGCCCGGTCGGGCTGATGGTCGCCGCACACGACGGCCGGGACGTCGGCACGGTGCTGGTCGGCTGGGAACCGGACCCGCTCGCGGAGGCCGCCCTGGACGCGGCGCGGCGGGCGAACCTGACGGTCGTGGTCGTGGACGACGGAACGCTCGGCGACCTCGGAGCCCTCGCGGACCGCCGGGTGGCCGCCGAGTCCTCGCTCGCCGACACCGTCCAGGCACTCCAGCGCCAGGGCCGCACGGTGCTGACGGTCGCTCAGATCCCTGCGGGCGAGCGGGGTTTGACGACCGCGGCGGACACCGCGGAGAGGCCGGACGACACCCTCGCGGGCCTGCTGCTCAGCGACATCGCCCTCGCCGTCGCCACCCCCGGCAGCGCCCCCGTCTGGGGCGCCGACGCCCTGCTGCTGGACGGGCTGCCCGGCGCCTGGCGGCTGATCGCCGCCGTCCCCGGGGCCCGGGCCGCCGCCGACCGCGCCCGCCTCTACGCCGAGTCCGGTGCGGCGCTGGCCGGCCTGCTGGTGCTGACCCGCGGGCGCGGCCCCGGCCGGCCCACCCTGCCCCGCCTGCTGCGGCTGGGACCGGTCGACGCGGCGACCGCCGCAGCGCTGTTCTCGGGCTGGCGGCTCGGCCTGCGCAGCGCCACGCGCCGGGCACCGCAGCCGCACGCCCGGATCCCTTGGCACGCCCTGCACCCCCGGCAGGCACTCGACCTCGTGAGCCGCGACCGTCCCGCCCAGGAACCCGGCGACCACGGGGCCGTCGCCGCGCTGCGGCACGCCGCGCGGGCAGGCGGACTCGCGCCGCCCGCCCGGCTGACGGTGCGTCTGCTCGCCGCCGTCCGCGCCGAGTTGGACGACCCGCTGACCCCGCTGCTGACGGTCGGCGCGGCGGCCACGGCCCTGCTCGGCTCCGGCACGGACGCGGCTCTGGTCACCGCCGCCCTGGGACTGAACGCGCTCGTCGGCGCGGCCCAGCGGATGCGCGCCGAGCGCAGCCTGGCCGACCTGGAACGGCGCCGCGGGCCGCAGGACGTCCACCCCGCGGTGACGCCGGGTCAGGTCGTCGAGCTGCACGTCGGGGACGTGGTCCCCGCGGACGGCCGGTTGCTGGAGTGCGCGGGGCTGGAGGTCGACGAGTCCGCGCTCACCGGCGAGTCCCTGCCGTCCCCGAAGTCGGTGGACGCGACCCCCGAGGCCGGGGTCGCCGAACGGCACTGCATGGTCTTCGAGGGCACGACCGTCGTCGCGGGCAGCGGGCGGGCCGTCGTCGTGGAGACCGGGGCGGACACCGAGGCGGGCCGCGCCGTCCATCTCGCCGCCCGCACCCCCGCGCCGGCCGGGATGCAGCGCCGACTGCACGAACTGACACGCCGGATGCTGCCGTTCACCTTCCTCGGCGGCGCGGCCGTCACCGCCCTGTCCCTCGCGCGCGGCCGTCGCACCGGGCAGGCGGCCCGGAGCGGCCTGGCGGTCACCGTCGCCGCCGTCCCGGAGGGGCTGCCGCTGGTCGCCACCGTGGCCCAGCAGGCCGCCGCGCGGCGGCTGGGCCGCCGGGGCGTGCTGGTGCGCAGCAGCCGGACCCTGGAGGCGCTCGGGCGCGCGGACGTGGTCTGCTTCGACAAGACCGGCACCCTGACCCGCAACGAGCTGCGGGTGACCCGCAGCTCCGGGCCGGACGGCCGGACGATGCGGCCCGGCTCCGCCGAGGCCGTGGCGGTCCTGCGCGCGGCGGCGCGCGCGTGTCCGCGGCCCGGCCCCGATGCACCCCGCCATCAGACCGATCTCGCCCTCCTCGACGCGGCGCCCGCCGACCCCGGCTGGCGCCCGCAGGCCGAACTGCCCTTCTCCGCCGGGCGCGGCTACGCCTGCGTGCTCGGCGAGGACGCCGACGCCGGACAACTGCTCGCGGTCAAGGGCGCACCCGAGGTCCTGCTCCAGAGCTGCGGCCCCGACGGAGCCGCCGACGGGAGCGCCCACGCGGCGGCCGACCGGCTCGCCCGCGAGGGGCTGCGGGTGCTCGCGGTCGCTGTCCGGCACCTGCCGCAGGGCGAATCCCTGCCTCAACCCGAGGATCCCCTCCCCGAGTTGACGCTCGTCGGCTTCGTCGGCCTGGCCGACGCGCCGCGCGAGGGCTCGGCCGAGCTGGTCGAGGAGCTGCGCCGCAGCGGGGTGCGCCCGGTCGTGCTGACCGGTGACCATCCCCAGACCGCGCGGGCCGTGGCCCGCGAGCTGGGCTGGCCCGAGCAGGCCGTCGTCGTCACCGGGGACGAGCTCACCGCCCGCGACCGCGGCGGCCGCGCCGAACTGCTCCGCGACTGCGACGTGATCGCCCGGGTCGCCCCGGAGCAGAAGCTCCAGGTCGTGGAGGCGTTGCGGCAGGCCGGCCATGTCGTCGCGATGGTGGGTGACGGCTCCAACGACGCCGCGGCGATCCGCGCCGCCGACATCGGGGTCGCCCTGGCCGCCCACGGCTCGGCGGGCGGCCGCNGCCGCCCGCAACGCCGCCGACCTGGTCCTGGTCGGTGACGGTCTGACCGGGCTGGTGCCCGCCCTCGCCGAGGGCCGCGCGCTGTGGCGCAGCGTCGCCGACGCGACGGCTGTCCTGGTCGGCGGCAACGCCGGGGAGATCGGCTTCTCCGTCCTGGCCACGCTCGTCTCCGGCACCGCGCCGCTGACGGCCCGTCAGATGCTGCTGGTCAACCTGTTCACCGACCTGCTCCCGGCGACGGCCCTGGCCGTCACACCCCGCGCGGACGGCGCGGAGGCCGGGCCCGGTGGGGGATCCGTGGCAGGGGACCGGCCGACCAGCCTGGCCGACCTCGGCGCGCCGCTGCTGCGGCAGATCGGCCGGCGCGGCGCGGTGACCTGTGTCGGCGCCGGCACGGCGTGGGCATGGGGCGCACTCACGCCGGGGACCGCGCGGCGCACCAGCACGATGGCCCTGTGCGGCGTCGTGGGCGCGCAGTTGCTGCAGACCGTCCACGGACGCGGCCACAGCCCTCTCGTCGTGGCCACCGCGCTCGGCTCGGCGGCGGCGCTCGTGCTGCTCGTCGAGACTCCCGGCGTCAGCCACGCGCTCGGCTGCACCCCGCTGGGACCGGTGGCCTGGCTCGGCGTCGCCGCCTCGCTGCTGGCCGCGCAGGGCGCTGCCGCGTTCTGACCGCCCCGAGGCTGCGCAACTGCCGTCAACTCGGGGCGGTTTCGAGGTTTCCGCGCGATGGACGAGGCAAGTCGCGCAGCGACCGCCGGATCGATTCGTGGAGGAACGAACCATGAGCGACGAATACACGCCGGAGACGACGCCCGACGAGGGTGCGATGGACCCGCCCGAGCCCGCCGGCTACCGGGAGGAGGACCCGACGCAGGGGCCCTCCGGCCCCACGGGCTCCTCGCCCGAGGCCGAGCAGCGCGCCCAGGACCGCAGCGTTCCCGGCACCGCCTCCGCGACCGAGGGCTACTCCGACGACCGCGGCACGGGGGCCGGCGAACCCCTGGAAGGGCTGGGGGAGGAGAGCGGCGGGAGCGGACGCGGCAGGCAGGACGACGGGGGCTTCCAGGAGGGCGGCAACGAGCAGGACTTCGAGCAGAGCACGGTGGAGGGCGGCTCCTCGGACGAGGGCTACTGACCCCAACGGCAGCGGGCCCTGGGCGGGCGGCGCGAGCGGAGAAACGGCGCTGGGCGCGCCGGGCGCCGCCCGCGGCTGCCCTGCGCCCAGGCCGGCCAGGATGCTGAGGGCGAGCCATGGACGGCACCCCACATTCCGACCGGCATGACGCCCGGGGCGGCGCGTCGCGGGGCGCAGCGGACGGCCCGTCACCTTCCGCCCCGGCAGGGCTCGTCCGGCGAGGCGAGGATGAGCGGTCCGCAGGGACCATGGACGGTCAGGGCCGCGCCTCAGTCGCCGGCATGGGACGCACCGCTCCGCCGCACCCGGGGGACGGGGGTCTGTTCCGAGGGTGCGGGCGTGGGTCGTCGCGCGACGCCGCCGCGCCTGGCGGCGGGGGCTGGCTCCCAGGGTCGCGGGCATGGCCCGCGCCGCGCCGCTGCACCCGGGGGACGGGGTTTGTTCCGGGGATCGCGGGCATGGCCCGCCGCGCCGCCGCACCTGGGCGACGGGGGTTTGTTCCGAGGGGTGGCGTGGGGTGCGCGCGCCGCGGCACCCGGGGCACGGCGGCCTGCTCCGAGGATCGCGGGCATGGCCCGCGCCGTGCGGACGCACCCGGGCGACGGGGGCTGGCTCCCAGGGTCGCGGGCATGGCCCGCGCCGTGCCGACGCACCCGGGCGACGGGGGCCTGCTCCCAGGTGCCGCCCGGGCATGTGGGGACCTATGGTCGGAGGTGTACGAGTTCCCTGCGTGGTGCGGGAGCACACCATGGACGAGATCCACGCCCCCACGAACGTCGACATCCTGCTGACCGACTGCGCCGCCGAGGACGCGGACGCCGTCTTCGACGCCCTGGCCGCGGCCTTTCCGCAGGCCGGCGGTGGGCACGGCCCGGCGCGGGCCGGCACGGGAGCGGCCACGGCCTGGTCCTGGAGCCTGGCGATGGGGCCGCACGAGCATGTGCTGGCGCACCCTCAGCTGCACGGCCCCGTCCGGGCCGAGCTGCAGGGATGCCCGCGGGACGTCCGGGAGGTCCGCTCCGCGCTCGCGGAGGACTTCACGGTCCGCGACGAGGGCTCGGTCTCCGGCGACCAGGAACTCGAACTCCGCCTCGCCCTCTCCCCGCTGGCGGGCTAGCGCCGGTCCCAACGGGTGTGCCGTCCCGGCGGAGCCGGGGGACGAACGCCAGACGGACTGGTACACGGTGGACCACCACACCGACCCTGACCGGCCCGGTCCGGGCCGGTGTGCTTCGGTCCGTCAGGCGTACAGCTCCGGGCGGCGGTCGGCGTGGACGTCGTTGCGCGGGCCCAGCGCCTTGTCCCGGGCCGTCGTCAGGTCCAGGTCGGCCAGGAACAGGCCGGGGCCCGCCGGGCGGGACACCGGCCAGCCGTCCGCGTCCACGACGACGCAGCCGCCCACCCAGTCCACGCCTCGTTCCGGGCCCTCCCGGTCGGCTACCGCGATCGGCAGCCGGTTGACCATGGCGTTCGCCTGCACGCGGACGACCTCGCCTGGCCGTTCGCCCTCCGGGCGGGGGAAGGCGGGCCAGTTGACCGGTGCGCAGAGCAGTTCCGCGCCTGCCAGCGCGGGCAGCCGCACCCACTCCGGGAACTCCAGGTCGTAGCAGACCATGACCGCGATCCGCCCGACCGCCGTGTCCACCACCGGAGGCGGGGCGTCCCCAGGAGCGAAGAACAGCTTCTCGCGGTCCCACAGGTGCGCCTTGCGGTAGACCGCGCGCAGGCCCGAAGCGTCCAGCAGCACCGCCGAGTTGCGCAGGGCGCCGTCCGCGGCGCGCTCGTTCGTCCCGGCGACCAGCACCACGTCGTGGCGGGCCGCGGCCTCGGCCCAGGCGGTGACCGTGGGGCCGTCCAGTGGTTCGGACAGGGCGCGGGCCTCGGCCGCATCCGTGAACACATAGCCGCTGACGGCCAGTTCGGGCAGGACCACGACCCGCGCGCCCGCCCGTGCCGCGCGCTCGACGGCCGCCAGCGAGGCGGCACGGTTCGCGGCCGGCTCGCCCACCACCCGGGCGAGCCGGCACACGGCGACCCGGGTCGCCGTCACCGCGGGGCCATCAGTGAGACGAGCTCGTACGCGGTGTGCGAGGCGGCGACGGCCGTGATCTCGGCGTGGTCGTACGCGGGGGCCACCTCCACCACGTCCGCGCCCACCAGGTTCAGTCCGGCCAGGCCGCGCACGATGGCGAGAAGTTCACGGCTCGTCAGGCCGCCCGCCTCGGGCGTTCCCGTGCCCGGGGCGTGGGCCGGGTCGAGCACGTCGATGTCGACGGAGACGTACAGCGGCCGGTCCCCGACGCGCTCGCGGACGCCGGCCACGATCTCCGGGACGCCCCGGTCCGCGACGTCGACGGTGGAGACGATGCCGAAGCCCAGCTTGGCGTCGGCGATCAGGTCCTCCGCGCCGTAGAGCGGGCCGCGGATACCGATGTGGGTGAGCGCCGACTGGTCCAGCAGCCCTTCCTCCACGGCCCGCCGGAAGGGGGTGCCGTGGGTGGTCGGTGCGCCGAAGTAGGTGTCCCAGGTGTCCAGATGGGCGTCGAAGTGCAGCAGCGCCACCGGTCCGTGCCGCCGCGCGACCGCGCGCAGCAGCGGCAGGGCGATGGTGTGGTCGCCGCCGATGGTGACCGGCTTCGCGCCCTCCGCCAGCAGTTCGCTGACCGCGTCGTCGATCGTCTGGAGCGCCTCGGTGATGTCGAAGGGGTTCACCGCCACGTCGCCGCAGTCGGCCACCTGCTGCCGGGCGAACGGCGCCACCTCTTGCGCCGGGTTGTACGGGCGCAGCAGCCGGGACGCCTCGCGCACCGCCGTGGGTCCGAAGCGGGCGCCCGGACGGTAGGAGACGCCGGTGTCGAAGGGCACGCCCAGGACCGCGACGTCCACCCGCTCCACCTGGTCGCGGCGCGGCAGCCGCGCGAAGGTCGCGGGGCCCGCGTAGCGCGGGGTGGTCGAGGAGTCGATCGGGCCGACGGGGACGCCGGCGGGCACGTCTGGAGTGGACACGGTGCTTCCTCTGCTGGTCCGGCCTGTCGCGCCGCTTCCTCACGGGCGCTGCGCGACTGCTTCGTCACCGGAACGCTACGCCCGGCGCGACGCTGCCGCGCCGCTCCCTCATGGACAAGCGGCACCTGCCGCCCCTCCGTTCCGTACAGTCGCCGCCGCGACTCAGTCCCCGGAGGCCGCGAGATCCCTGGCCGCGAAGGCCAGCAGCAGGTCCATCCGCTCCGCTGCCGAGGACAGGTCACGGCCCGTCACCTCCTCGATCCGGCGGATGCGGTGGCGCAGGGTGTGCCGATGCACCCCCAGGTCCGCCGCCGCGACCTCCCAGGCGCCGTTGGCATCGAGGAACGCCCGCAGGGTCGGCAGCGCCCGCCCCTGCTCCAGCGCGTCCGCCAGCGGATCCAGGACCGCGTCCGCGAACCCCGCCAGCGCCGCCGGTTCGCCCAGCGACAGCAGCAGCGCCGCACTGCCCGCGTCGGCGGCCCCGCTGACCCGGACCCCGGTGCGCCGCCCCACGCCGAGCGCGTAGCGCGCCTGCCGCAGCGCGGCCGTTCCCGAGGCGGCGGCGACCGGGGCGCTGACGCCCAGTCGGACGTCCGCGCCCATCTCGTCGGCCACGGCCTCCGGCGTCGGGCCGGACAGCAGCAGCACCGCCTCCTCCGGGCGGGCGGGGTCGGTGCAGGCCGTCACCTCCGGCAGTGCCGAGGCCAGTCGCTCCACCGCCGTGGCAGCCCCGCCGGGGCACCAGGCGACGGCCACCTGCAGCCGGTCGGGATCGGGGACGCGCAGCGAGCGCAGCAGCGCGCGAGCCTGCTCCGGTGACGGGTCGTCAACCAGCAGCCGCCGGAAGGCGGCGACGCGCGCCTCGCGGTCGGTGCGCTCCTGGGCCGCGCGCCGCTCCGCGTCCAGCGACAGCAGGCAGGCCGCGGTGGCGGTCAGCGTCCGCTCGTAGGCGTCCGGTGGGCGCTCACCGCCGACGAGGAGGAAGCCCAGCAGGGTGTCCAGGCCCAGCGGAACGGCACGGACCTCGCCCCACGGGCCGGAGCTGACGGCGCTGCCGCGCAGCCCCGCGGCCCGCAGCCGGGGCAGCTCGGCGGCCAGCAGGCCGGTGCGCTCCGCCTCTCCGGCGGCGCCGGCGGGATGCCCCGCAAGCACCCGGCCGCGCGGGTCGGCCACCACGCACCAGCGCCGGGTGGCCTGGTGAAACGCCGTCAGCAGCGGGACCGGACCGCCGCCACGGGCGGCCGCGGCGGTCAGCGAGCGCTGCGCGTCGTTGGCCTTGGCCAGTTCGGCGTACTGCTCCTCGGCCAGCCGTGCGAAGACAGCCTTGGTCACCGCGATGAACGGGGTCTCCTGCGGCACCTCCAGCAGCGGCAGACCCACCGCGCGGGCCGCGGCGACCAGCCAGTCCGGCGACTCCTGGAAGGTCAGCTCCGCGCCCAGCCCCAGTCCCAGCGCGACCGCCCCGGCCGCGGCGATGTCGCCGAGGTAGCGCTCGGCCCGCGCGGGGGAGAGGTTCATGCCCGTGGTCATCATCAGCTCGCCGCCCTGCAGCCAGGGCGCGGGGTTCTCCACCTCGCTGACATGGGCCGACGCCAACGGCGCCGCCAGCCCCTCGGGGGTCGCGGCGACGGCGGTCAGGCCCAGGGCAGGATCGTCGAGCAGGTCACGCACGGTCAGCATGCGACCATTGTCGGGATTGTCCGAGGAGGCTGTCCAGCACGGAGCGGGTGGCCGCCCAGGCGCTCCCCAATGGAGCGGAACCACCCGTCCGCCGCGGTGCGAAGGTGTGGGAAACCCACAGACCCCCACCGGAGAGGCAGGCGATCCCCCGTGGCCGTCTCGCACGACAGACGCCCAGCAGTCGAGGCAGGAGCACCCCAGGTGAGTCCCGGCAGCCGCCCCTCCGGTGGCCTGATCGAGGTCCGCTCGATCGACTACGTCCCCGCCGCCGAACGCCACGGCAAGGTCTGGCACCAGGGCCCCTTCTGGTTCACCGGCAACTTCGTGCTGACCACCATGGTCACCGGCTTCCTCGGCCCGACCCTGGGCCTCTCCGTGGGCTGGTCGGTGCTGGCCGTCGTCCTCGGGGCCTGCTTCGGCACCTTCTTCATGGCCTTCCACGCCAACCAGGGCCCGCGGATGGGCCTGCCGCAGATGATCCAGTCCCGTGCCCAGTTCGGGCTGCGCGGCGCGGTGATCCCCTTCGCCGCGGTCGTGTTCGTCTACGTCGGCTTCAACGTCTTCAACGTCGTACTGGCCACCGAGGGCCTGCAGACGGTGCTGCCCGGCGGCAGGTGGTTCTGGTACCCGGCGCTGGTCGCGGTCGCCGTGGTGCTCGCGATCTTCGGCCACGACCTGATCCACCTGGTCGAGCGGTGGCTGACCTACGCCCTGATCCTCGTCTTCGGCGTGCTCACCGTCTACGCGCTCGTCGGCCACTGGGCCCCGCACGCCGCCGCGGGCTCCGCCGGCGCGGGCTGGAACCTGACGTCCTTCCTCGTGGTCTTCTCCGGCGCGGCCGGATACCAGATCAGCTACGCCGTCTACGTCTCCGACTACTCCCGCTACCTCCCCGAGGACGTCCCCGCCAGGAAGGTCATCTGGTGGACCTACGCCGGCGCGGCCGGCTCGGCGGTCTGGCTGATGTCCCTCGGCGCGCTGCTCGGGTCGAAGCTCCCCGGCCAGGACGCCGTCGCCGCCGTCCGGACCCTGGGCAACGCGATGCTGCCCGGCTTCGGCACCTTCGCGGTGCTGGTCTCGGTGGTGGCCATCATCGGCATCATGGGTGTCAACGCCTATGGCGCGATGCTGACTTCGGCCAGCGCGGTGGACGCCTTCAAGCGGGTTCGGCCCACCGTCCGCACCCGGGTCGTCGGCATCGTCGCGATCGAACTCGCGGTCCTGGTGGTGGCCCTGGTGCTGCCGGAGGACTACCTCGCCAGCTTCAACAACTTCCTGCTGCTGATGCTGTACTTCCTGGTCCCGTGGACCGCGGTGAACCTGGTCGACTTCTACGCGGTGCGGCGCGGCCACTACGACATCCCCGCCATCTTCGACCCGGACGGCGAGTACGGGAAGTGGTCCGGTCCGGGGCTGCTGTCCTACGTGGTGGGCGTGCTGGTGATGGTCCCGTTCATGGCGCTCTCGTTCTGGGAGGGGCCGGTGGCCGAGGCCGCGGGCGGCGCCGACTTCTCCTTCGCGGTCGGCCTGCTGGTCTCCGGCGGCCTCTACTACGCCCTCACCGGCCGCGTGCGCGACCGCATCGCCGTGGCTTCCTGAGCCTCCACCCGACCTGACGCCCGATCACTTCTCCGCTCGGGCACCCGACTCGGGCCCCGCCGCACGCCGCACCGGGCTGCGCCGGGGCCCGACAGCCGCCCGGTCCGCTCCCGGGATCGCAGCGCCGTCCTCGCCCACCCCGGCGGGGGAGCCGTGCGGCAGGCGGCGCAGGGCCGGGGACGCGAGCGGGAGCAGTGCGACGACCGCGTAGCAGAGGGACGCCGTGGTCGCGACGTCGAACCCGCCGAAGCGCTGCGCCAGCGGTCCCACCGCCAACTGGCCCACAGGAATGGCGATGTAGGAGAGCAGGTCGTCGTAGGCCGCCACCCGGGACAGCACCCGCTCCGGAATGTGCTCCTGCAGCGACGTGTCCCAGGCCGTCATCGTCAGCGCGCTGCCCAGCCCGGCCGTGAACGCCGCGGCGAGGAGCAGCGGCGCGGCGAACCTCTGTCCGACCGCCAGCAGCGGCAGCGCGCCGAGGACGCTCGCCAGCTGGCCCGCCCGCGCGAGATGACGCAGCGTCAGGCGGTACGTGACGCCGCTCATCACCAGCATGCCGACACCCCGCGCGCTGAGCACCAGCCCCCACAGCGCCGCGCTCCCGCTCAGCTGTTCGGTCAACTGCGGGCCGAGGATCTGCCAGGTCCCGGTCTGCACCAGGTTGACCACCGCGAACGCCAGGGTGACCGGCCAGACCCACGGCGTGCCCCGGAACACCCGCCAGCCCTCACGCAGGTCCCGCGCCAAGGGCGTTCGCCCGCCCCCTGCGCTCGCCGACGCCCCGACCCGGCGCGGCAGCCGGGTCAGGCACGCGGCCGCCAGCAGGTAGCTCGCGGCATCCCAGGCGATGGCCGTCCCGCCGCCCGACGCCGCGACCAGAACGCCGGAGACGCTCGGACCGAAGACCTTGGCCGCGTTGGAGACCGAGGCGAGCAGCGAATTGGCCTGCCGCAGCTCGTCCTTGGGAACCAGTTCCGGCACCAGCCCGCGCAGGGCGGGCGTCGTGAAGGCGGCGAGCGAGCCGTTGAGGAACTCCAGCGCGGCGACCGCGCCGAGCGCGTAGTGCCCGGACAGCAGCAGTGCGGCGACCACCCCCTGCGTCAGGCCGGACCCGAGATTCGCGGCGATCAGCACCGTCCGCCGGGAGAAGCGGTCGGCGGTCGCCCCGCCGACGAGCAGGAACGCGAGCAGCGGCACCATGCGCGCCGCCAGCACGATGCCGAGATCGCCCGGCCGTCCCGAGGCGTCGAGCACCGCGAACGCGAGGGCGACGGGCGCCATCGCGCTGCCGAGCAGCGAGACCGCCCGCCCGGCGAAGAACCAGCGGAAGGGGGAGTGGGGGCGGGTCAACAAGGGTGGGAGCACGCCCGCGAGCCTCGGGGACGGGCAGCGGCGGACGCTACTGTTTCGGGCACAGGCGAAACAACGACGGTCCGCCGACGGACGGACACCGGACGGAGGCTGACCCACGTGGTGCTGCTGCGCCTTGACTCGCTGGCCCTGTCCCGCTCCCGCTTCGCGCTCTCGCCGCTCGCCGAGACGCTGGGCGCGGTCATCGTCCTGAGCCGTCCCTGCACCACGCCCTGGCTCGCCGCCTGGCACGCGCGCCACCACGCCGCGTTCCGCGCCCGCCTCGAAGCGGACCCCTTCGCCCGCGGCCTGGTGATGCTGGTCGGCGCGACCAAGTACCTCCCCGACCAGGTGTCCCTGCCCCCGTCGGGCGGCATGGCCACCACGCTGGAGTCCGAACTCGCCGAGATGGCGGCCGTTCCGGATGCGGCGGTGCACAGCAGCCTGCGGGAGTCGCTGGCCCGCAGCTGGGAGGAGCACGACCTCGACTGGCTCACCGGACACGGCTTCGCCGCCCGCACGGCCGACCTCTTCCGCGCGGTCTGGCACGAGCACCTGGCCGCCGACTGGCCCGCCCGCCGCGCCCTCCTCGAACGCGACGTCACCTATCGCGCCGGCCTGCTCGCCGCGTACGGCTGGCCGCGGGCGCTCCACCGGATGAGCCGCCGCAGCGCCTGGGTCGGCGCGGACGCCATCCGCTTCAGCGACCGCCCGGGCCCGGACCGCGTGGTCGGGCCGGACGGCATGCTCTTCGTCCCGGTCACCGCCCCGCGCGGCACGTGGCTCTGCGAGGCTCCGCACCGCCCCTACGCCCTGGTCTACCCGGCCCGGGGCGTGGGGCAGTTGGGCGAGCCGGAGGCATCGGCCGGGCGCGGTGAGCGGACCGGCCCTGAGGGCAGTCGGCCGGACGCCGCCGCCCTCGACCGACTGATCGGATCCGGCCGTGCCGCCATCCTGCGCGCGTTGGAACGCCCGGCGACGAGCAGCGAACTGTCCGTACTCTTCGGCCAATCCCTCGGCACGATCGGCGGCCACCTCGCAGTGCTCCGGGACGCCGACCTGGTGTCCCGGACGAGGGTCGGCCGGCGTGTGGTGTACCGCCGGACGGGGTTGGGGGACCGGCTGGTCGGGGTGGGCGGAGGAGGAGCGCACGCCGGTTCCTGAGCGGTGGGGGGTGGGGGTCGCAGGTGCGCTCCACACCTGCAACGGCATTCTCCGGATAGGCGACTTGGCCGCCGTGCTGCTGAATGGAAAATCGGGCTGCGGGAGGGC
>NZ_JBHSQJ010000087.1:0-33548 GCF_042658505.1 Streptacidiphilus monticola
GGCTGCAGAGAACCGTGCGGCTCCGCCGCGTGGGCGCGACCGGCCCGCACTCCGGGGGCTTCGGCCTCGTATGCGGGACGGACCTCCCCGGCCGGTGTGCTGCTCGCGCCCACGCGGCGGAGCCGCACGGTTCTCTGCAGCCTCGCGCCGCTACGGGGCGGGGGCAACTACAGGTGGGAGAGCGGCTGGTACGGGAACTGGGGCGCAGGTCCCTGCAGGATGCGAACCTGCTGCATCGCCGTGATCCGGCGGATCATCAGGACGGCCAGCACCGCCGCCACGAGGCGGATCAGGTTGCCGACCGTGGACACGACCAGCACGGCCGTCTGCTGACTGTCCGTCAGCGTCGCGTGGTCGAGTCCGGCCCAGACCGCGCCGAGCATCGTTCCGGCCGCGTCGATCAGCTCGCTGCCGACGAACGCAAGCCACCAGAAGGTCACCAGCAGAGTCGGCGGCTTCCGCAGCGGGGGCTCGGGCTGGAGCGGGAGCGCCGCGCGCCAGATGCCGCCCAGGACGAGGCGGGGCAGGACCAGGTTGCCCAGCGGGATGAACCAGCCGCCGATCGCCCAGCCCGGGGCGAGCGGCTGCCGACCCGGGGCGAGGATCTGCGAGAGCTTCGCCGACTTGAAGGCCCAGACGATGAAGCAGATGCCGGTGGCCGCGTACAGCGCCAGGTTGAGCAGGCTCACCAGGCCCAGCGCCGCCGCCGTGCCGTCCGAGCCGGAGTCGCCGCGGGACCAGATGTCCACGCCCATCACCAGCAGGATGAACAGCGCGCTGACGCCCAGCAGGACCTGGACCGCCGTCGCGATGCCGGTCGGGGCCTGGGGGCTGACGTAGGCGGTCGGGAAGTAGCCGGGGGGCGGGACGGGCGCCGCCAGGTAACCGCAGTGGGAGCAGCGGCCCGTGGCGTCGGGCGGCGCGGCGGTCTGGCAGGACGGGCAGAGCACGGAGAATCCCCTCGTGGGAGCCGGTGGAGTCGGGCGGCTGATGCTATGCGACCGGTTCAGACCAGCGCCAGGGTTTCCGCCACATGCTCGGCGACGTGCGCGAGCGCCGCCTCCCGGTCCGCGCCCGGCAGCCCGATGACGATGGGGGTGCCGAACCCGTCCAGCAGCGCACCCAGCCGTATCGCCGTCCGCTCCGGGTCGGTCGGGCGGAACTCCCCGGCGGCGATGCCCTCCCGGAGCAGCGCCACCAGGTCGGACCGCCACGCCGCCTCGATCTCCACCTGGCCGGCCCGGATCTGCTCGCTGGCCTGCGAGCGCCCCCACACCTCCACCCACAGCGTCCAGCGCGGGTCACCCGGGCCGGTGGGCAGGTAGAGGGCCGCGAAGGCGTCGAGACGGGCCCGGGCGCTGCCCCCGTCGGCGAGCAAGTGCGCCCGGCGCTCCCCGAGTTGGGCCTCGGACCAGCGCAGCGTCTCCAGCAGCAGCTGGTCCTTGCTGCCGAAGTAGTAGAGGAGGTGCCCGCCGCTCATACCCAGCTCGCGGCCGAGCGCGGCCATGGTCAGCGAGGCCAGGCCCTCCCGGGCGATGGCGGCCATGGCGACGGCGAACACCTCCTCCCGGGGCCGGGCCGGACGCCTGCGCGACTGAGCTGCCATCAGCCGCGGGGCTGCTGCTGGGTGATGCAGTGGATGCCGCCGCCGTTGGCGAAGATCTCGCGGGCGTCCACCAACTCGACCTTCCGGTCCGGGAACGCCTTGGCGAAGACCTCGGCGGCGAGCTGGTCGCGCTCGTCGTCGAAGGCGCAAAGGATCACCGCGCCGTTGCACAGGTAGTGGTTGATGTAGGAGTAGTCGACCGGCTCCGGCCCCTCGGGGCCCTCCTCGAACAGCACGGTGGGGGCCAGGAGTTCGACGACCTCCAGCCGGCGGCCCTGTGCGTCCGTCGAGTTGCGCAGCAGCTCCACGATCTCCCTGGTGACCTCGAAGTCGGGGTGCGCCGGGTCCGGCTGGCTGTGCACGACGACGGTGCCCGGACGCAGGAAGGCCGCGACGATGTCGATGTGGCCGCGGGTGCCGTAGCGCTGGTAGTCGCGGGTCAGGCCGCGGGGCACCCAGATCGCCTTGGTGGTGCCGAGGAAGGCGTGGATCTCCGCCTCGACCTGCTCCTTGGTCCAGTCGCTGTTGCGGCCCTCGCCCAGCTGCACCGTCTCGGTCAGCAGGACGGTGCCCTCCCCGTCCACGTGGATGCCGCCGCCCTCGTTGATCAGGCGCGAGGCGAAGCGGCGGACGCTGGTCAGCTCGGTGATCTCCTCGGCGATGTGCTGGTCGTGCTCCCAGGAGGCCCAGTCCTGGGCGCCCCAGCCGTTGAAGATCCAGTCGGCGGCGGCGACGGAGCCCTTGCCGTCGGTGAGGAAGGTCGGGCCGATGTCGCGCATCCAGGCGTCGTCCAGCGGCCGCTCGACGACCTCGACCTCGGGGGAGAGGTACTGCTTGGCGGTCTCGCCCTCGCCGGTGTTGGCGATCAGCGTCACCGGCTCGTAGCGGACGATGGTGTTGGCCACGTTCGCCCAGGCCTGGCGGGCCAGGTGCAGTTCGTCGCCGACGAAGGTGTCGTTGCTGGTGGGGAACGCCATCCAGGTGCGCTCGTGCGGCGTCCACTCGGCCGGCATCGAGAAGCCGAGCGCGGCGGGGGTCTGGTCGTTCGTCATGGGGCGTGCTCCGGTGCGGGGTTGAGGGCGGGTCAGAGGAAGTAGAGGCGGCTGAGCGCGACGGACTCGGCCGGGACCGAGCGCAGCGGCTCGCCGTCCAGCGAGACCAGTCCGGTGCGCGGATCCACGTCGACCTGGCCGAGGCGGCCGTTGCGCAGCATGTCGCGCGGGCCGATGCCGCGGGTGTCGCGCACGGCGACGCGCCGGCGCCGGGTGGGCATGCCGTCGCCGTTCTGCAGCGCGGCCTCCGCGACGAAGGCGACCGAGAGGTCGGCGGCGGTCGCGCCGTGGGCGCCGAACTGCGGTCCGAGGACCAGCGGTTCGCAGCGGTCGGTGGAGGCGTTCGGGTCGCCGGTGACGCCGTAGGCGGGGAAGCCGGCCTTGAGCACCAGCTGCGGCTTGGCGCCGAAGTGGTCCGGCCGCCACAGCACGATGTCGGCGAGCTTGCCCGGCTCCAGGGAGCCGATCTCGTGCGAGAGGCCGTGCGCGACGGCCGGGTTGATGGTCAGCTTGGCCAGGTAGCGCAGCACCCGCTCGTTGTCGTCGCCGCCGCTCGTCTCGCCGAAGCCGCCCTGCCCGTCCATCGGGCCGAGTTCGTACTTCATCTTCCCGGCCATGGCGAAGGTGCGGCGCACGGTCTCGCCGGCCCGGCCCATGCCCTGGGCGTCGGAGGAGGTGATGCCGATGACGCCCAGGTCGTGCAACACGTCCTCGGCCCCCATCGTCCCCGCGCGGATCCGGTCGCGGGCCATGGCGGCGTCGCCCGGCAGGTCCACCTTGAGGTCGTGGGCGGAGACGATCATCCCGAAGTGCTCGCCGAGGGCGTCCCGGCCGAAGGGCAGCGTGGGGTTGGTGGAGGAGCCGATGACGTTCGGCACGCCCGCCATCTTCAGCACGTTGGGGACATGGCCGCCGCCGCAGCCCTCGATGTGGAAGGCGTGGATGGTGCGGCCCTCGAGAACGGCGAGGGTGTCCTCGACGGACAGGCACTCGTTGAGGCCGTCGGTGTGCAGGGCCACCTGCACGTCGTGCTCCTCGGCCACGCGCAGCGCGGTGTCCAGGGCGCGGGTGTGCGCGCCCATGTCCTCGTGCACCTTGAAGCCGGAGGCCCCGCCCTCCGCCAGCGCCTCCACCAGCGGAGCGGCGGAGGAGGACGAACCCCGGGCCAGGAAGCCGATGTTGACCGGCCAGGCGTCGAAGGCGTTGAACGCGTGCCGCAGCGCCCAGGGCGAGTTGACGCCGACGCCCCAGACGGGGCCGAACTCCTGCCCGATGATCGTGGTCACCCCGGAGGCCAGGGACGCCTCCATGATCCGCGGCGAGAGCAGGTGCACGTGGGTGTCGATGGCCCCGGCGGTGGCGATCAGGCCCTCGCCGGACACGATGGTGGTGCCGGTCCCGACGACGACCTCGACGCCGTCCAGCGTGTCCGGGTTGCCCGCGCGCCCGACGGCCGCGATGCGACCCTCGCGGATGCCGATGCTGGTCTTGCGGATGCCCAGCACCGGGTCCAGCACCAGCACGTTGGAGATGACGACGTCACAGGTGTCGCGCACGGCCGCGCCCTTGAGGTGCAGGCCGTCGCGGGCGGTCTTGCCGAAGCCGGCCAGGAACTCCTCGCCCGGCTGCTGGGAGTCCGACTCCACCCGGACCACCAGCCCCGAGTCGCCGAGCCGGACCCGGTCGCCGGCGCGGGGACCGTGGACGGCGATGTAGTCGTGCGGGTCGATCCCGTGCGCGGGGACGACGGGGCCGGGGCGGCCGTGGCAGCCGGCCGCGTCGAAGATGCTGCCGCTCACTGTCCGGCCTCCTGGTCGTGCTCGCTGTCCTGGTACTCCGTCAGATAGCCGGTGGCGCGGGCCTTCCGCAGCGCCGCCTCGCGGGCGCCGGGCGCGTCCAGCGGGCCGTCGACGAGCCCGGCGAAGCCGATGGCGACGCGGGCCCCGCCGATCGGCAGCAGGTCCACGGTGACCGTGGCGCCCGGGTCGAAGCGGACCGAGGATCCGGCCGGGACGGCCAGGCGCATGCCGTAGGCGGCGGCCCGGTCGAAGGCGAGGCGGGGATTGGCCTCGAAGAAGTGGAAGTGCGAGGTGACCGTGATCGGGACGGCGGAGGTGTTGCGGACCGGGAGGGTGACGGCGGCCTCCGCCGGCTCGTAGCCCTCCCCGGTTCCCGGCAGGGCGGCGCCCGGCGCCTCCGCGCCGAGGGAGCCCGCGCCCCGGAAGGGGTCGTCGATGACACAGAGCCGGGTGCCGTCCTCGAAGACCGCCTCGACCTGAAGGGTCGTCACGATGTCCGGCACGCCCGGCAGAACGTCCTCGGCGGACAGCACGCTGCGGCCCGCCTCGATGGCCTCGGCGAGACGGCGACCGTCCCGGGCGGCCTCGCAGACGGTGTCGGCGATCAGCGCCGTCGCCTCGGGCACGTTCAGCCGCAGGCCGCGGGCGCGGCGGGAGCGCGCCAGCTGGGCGGCGTTGAAGAGCAGCAGCCGGTCCCGCTCCGTCGGGGTCAGTCGCACGGTGCCTCGCAGTTTTGAATGCCGTTCAAACGTTCCGCTGCGCATTCAACCCGCTGCGGCCCCAAAACGCAACGGCCCTTCGGGCCGGAAGAGCACCCAGCCCCGGTGACCCCTCACCGGGCCCCGGCCTCCGGCCCCTGGGCCCCGGGGCCCCTGGGGCGCTGGGCTCCCGCCGGGCCCGGCTCCCGGGCTTCCGCCCCCGGGGCCACGAGCTCCCGGGCTCTCGGGCTTCCGCCCCCGGGGCCACGAGCTCCCGGGCTCCCGGGCTTCCGCCCCGACCCCGGGGCTCTCGGGCTTCCGCACCCGGGCCCAGGGCTCTCGCCCCCGGGCTTTCGGCCTTCTGGGGCGCGCTCCGTGTCGACCCGCTCCGGCCCTTGCTGTGCCCGGGTTCGCCCGCGGGCGGGAGGCGGTGTCGCCTGGCGCGGTGGGAGCTGGGCCCGTGCCTGCGGCTGACCTGCGGCTTCGCCCTTGGCCGAGCGCCGCACAGGCGATGATGGGTCTCCCGAATTGGGCCCCCACCCGGCCTGGGCGCACGCCTGTTCGCCGCGTGCCCGCTGCCCGGCCTTGGCAGCCCGTGCTCGCCGCCGGCCTGCCGTCCGGCGGTCTCTGGCCCGTGGCTGTGCCGCCTGAGCCGTGCCCTATCGGGGCCCACTGCCCCCTGGGCTGTACTTACCGGCGCCACTTGCCCCTCGGCCGTGTCCTTCGGGGCCACCGTCGCCTCGACCGTCCCCTGTGGGGTCGGGGCTTGGGGGCGTGTGGCGTGGAGCGGGAACGGCGCCCGGGTTGAGGATTGCCGTGCGACACGTCATCCGACAGGATGAAGTGCGGACAATCCCACCAGCAGCGGTCCGGGGGCCGTATACGAACTCAGGACTCGGGAGAACGATGGCGGCAGACACCCAGGCGGACGGGGACCGCGACCTCGGCATCCCGTCCGACTGGCTGGAACCGGCGATGGCGGCCAACGGCATCGGATCGTTCGATTGGGACATCCGCCGTGACCGCGTCGCCGGCGATGCGCGCGCTCGCCGGATCCTCGGGCTGGAGACCGGGCCGATCGTCGAGACCGAGCCCGAGCGCCCCGCCGACGGCGTCATCGACCCCGACGGGCCGTCCATGAGCTCGGCCGAGTTCCTCGACCTGATCCACCCGGACGACGTACGCACCGTCAGCCGCCGTATCCGGCGGGCCATGGACGAGCTGGGCCAGTGCGGCGCCTACTACCGGACCGTCATGCCCGACGGTACCGTCCGGGCGGTCCGGTTCCGCGGTCGCGTCCTCGCGGACGAGCAGGACCGGCCCACCCACATGGTCGGCTTCGTCTGGGACGCCACCGCCGAGCTGCACAAGCGCCGCCGCGCCGACGAGAACGCCGCCGAGCGCGAGGAGCGGACCCGGTTCATCCGGGAAGCCGCCCGGGCCCTGTCCGAGGCCGTCACCAGCGCCGACGTCGCCCGCGTCTTCACCGAACTGCCGCTGCCCGGCATCCCGCCGGACGGGCTGCTGCTGGCGACGCTGGAGAACGGGCGCATCCAGATGCGGGCCGCCACCGGCTACCACGGCGCCAACCACGTGCCCCACGACCGCGTGCCGCTGGACTCGGGGCATCCCGGCGCGGTCGCGCTGCGTACCCGTCAGCCCGTGTTCATCTCCAGCCGCGCCGACTACGCGCGGCGCTTCCCGGAGGCGTGGCCCAAGGTCGCCGAGACCGAGCGGAACTCCTGGGCCTTTCTGCCGCTGATCGCCAGCGGGCGTCCCATCGGCGTCTGCGTCGCCAGCTTCGACCACGAGCGGGCCCTCGACTACGACGACCGGACCCTGCTCAGCACGCTCGGCGGCATGGTCGCCCAGTCCCTCGCCCGAGCCCGGCTGCACGACGCCGAACTGGAGCTCGCGGCCGGGCTGCAGCGCGTGCTGCTGCCGCGACGGGTCCCGCCCGTGCCCGGGTTCGAGACGGCGGTGCGGTACCTCCCGGCCGGCGACGGCCTGCAGATCGGCGGCGACTGGTACGACGTCATCCCACTGCCGGGCGGCAACGTCGCCGTCGTCATCGGCGACGTCCAGGGACACGACGTGCACGCGGCCGGTGTCATGGGCCAGCTGCGGATCGCCCTGCGGGCGTACGCGGCCGAGGGTCACCCGCCCGCCGCCGTCATGGCGCGCGCCTCCCGCTTCCTCGCCGACCTGGACACGGGGCACTTCGCCACCTGCCTGTACGCCGAGGTCAGCGCCGACTACGGCTCCGTGTACGCCGTGCGCGCCGGGCACCTGCACCCGCTCGTCCGGCGCAACGACGGCAGCGCCACCGTGCAACACGTGCAGGGCGGCCTGCCGCTGGGCGTGGACCCGGAGTTGGAGTACCCGGTCACCCGGTTCACCCTGGACCCCGGCGAGATCCTGCTGCTGTGCACGGACGGGCTGGTGGAGACCCGGAAGCTGGAACTCGACGCGGGCATGGAGCGGCTGCGCCGCTCCTTCGAGGACGGCCACCCCGAGGACCTGGGCGAACTGGTCGACTACGTCTCCGGCCGGGCCGCCGAGAGCCACGAGCGGGACGACGACATCGCCCTGCTGCTGCTGCGCTGGGAGGGGCTGGAGGGCCGCGCCCGCGAGCAGTTGCGGCGCCGGATCGCCCAGGCGGACCTGGCCCGGATCTCCGAGGTGCGGGCCGAACTGCGGGACGCCGTACGGCGCTGGGGCGTCGGGGACCTGGCCGACACGGTGGAGCTGCTCGCGTCGGAGCTGATCACCAACGCGCTGGTGCACACGGACCGCGACGCGATGCTGACCGCGCGGCTGCACCGGGAGACCCCCGGCGGCCCGGCGCGGTTGCGGATCGAGGTCGAGGACGAGTCCGACCAGTGGCCCACCCGCCGTACGCCGGGTGAGCAGGCGTCAAGTGGCCGCGGTCTGATGCTCGTCGAGGCCCTGTCGGACAACTGGGGCGTGGAGCCGCGCGGTTCCGGCAAGCGGATGTGGTTCGAGCTCGTCTCGCCGGGCGCGGCCGACGCCTGACCAGCTGCCGGCGGAGCCGTCGAGGGCACGGGACCACGTCCGTGTGGCGCACCCCGGCGGGCCGGCCGCCGGAAGGCGGCCCGCTTCTCAGCCGGGCCGCGTCGTCGGGGCCGACCCGCTGACGGTGCGTCAGCCGTACAGCCGCTCCAGGTCCTTGAGCTTCTGCTCCAGCGAGTCCAGCGTGCTGATGCGCGGAAGGGTCAGCGTGTCGTCCTCCGCGGTGAGGTCGAAGACCTGCGCCGTCGCGGGAGCGTCGGGCTGCCTTATGGCAGGCTCCGCGGGGGCCGCCTCCGGCTCCGCCGTCGTCAGTGCCGCTGGGAGGGGCGCTTGCCGCCCGCCGGGGCGGGCCCAGGCGCGCGTGGGCGCGCTCAGCGCGCGCAGGTGGGCGCGCTCGCGGCGGGCGTCCAGCCGGTGCTGGTCGCGCTGGACCGCGCGCTGCCGCCGGTCCTCGCGGACCTCGTCCACCGCCTCGTCCAGGCTGCGGACGTTCTCCAGCAGCATCAGCGACCACGCGGCGTAGGTCTCCCTCGGCGCGCGGAGCCAGCGGACCACCCGGATCTGCGGCAGCGGGCGCGGGACCAGGCCCTTCTCCCTCAGTGCGGCCTTGCGGGTCTGCTTGAGCGCCCGGTCGAAGAGGACCGCGGCGGACAGGGACATCCCCGCGAAGAACTGCGGCGCCCCGTGGTGGCTCAACCCCCGTGGCGCGTGCACCCAGTTGAACCAGGCGGACGCCCCGGCGAAGAGCCAGACCAGCATGCGCGACCCCAGCGCCGCGTCGCCGTGGCTGGCCTCGCGGACGGCCAGCACCGAGCAGAACATCGCCGCCCCGTCCAGCCCGAAGGGCACCAGGTACTCCCAGCCGCCGGACAGGCCGAGGTTCTGCACGCCGAAGCCCACGAGGCCGTGGAACGAGAGCGCCGCCGCGACCGCGGCGCAGCAGAACAGCAGCACGTAGGAGGCGGAGCCGTACAGCGCCTCCTTGCGTCTGCGGCGCTCCTCGGCCCGCTCCCAACTGTCGCCGGTCCCTTGCGTGTTGCCCGCGCGGGCGCGCAGCAGCGCCACCAGCCCGGCCAGCACCACGAGTGCCGCCACGCCGGCGAGCACCCAGCTCAGCTCCCTGTCGCCCATCGTCATCCGCGCGTCGCCTCCCGAGCCTCCGGGCAGACTCCGCCCGGGGCGCGCACCATCCTCGCGGAGCACCGGAACCCGTCCCGCCGTTTCGGCGCAGATACATCCGGACGGGTGGTTTTTCGGATCGCGCTTGTCAGCCGGTACTACTGACGTCCAGCCAGAACGGCAGGCCGCCGAGGGCGCGGACGAGGCGGGCGGCCTCGGCGCGGAGCTGGGCGGCCTCGGGGGCGGGGGAGACGTCGGCGAGCGCGGTCAGGGCGGGGGCGATGCCGACGGTGAAGCCGGTCTCCTCGCGCAGGCGCAGGGACTCCGCGAAGCCGTGGCGGGCGCCGGCCAGGTTGCCGTCCTGCTGGGCGATGGAGGCCAGGTGGCGCCAGGTGTAGGAGAGCAGCAGCAGGTCCTGCTGCTGCTCCGCCCCGGCGTGGGCGCGGCGGTAGGCGGCGCGGGCCGACACCGGGTCGCCGAGCAGGAGTTGGGCGATCAGGCCGCGGCGGAAGTCCAGCAGCGGGCGCAGCGGCGCCTCGGGGGGCAGCAGCGCCGAGGCGCGGCCGAGGGCGGCCTGGGCCTCGTCGAGGCGGTCGTGCACCTGCTGCACGGTCGAGGCGTACGCGAGGAAGCCGCGGGTGCAGGCGGCGCTCGCGCGCTGCTCGGGGGAGCCGGCCACGGCCTCCGCCTGGCGCAGCGCGTTCTCGGCCTCGATCCAGCCGGTACCGCGGAAGAAGGCGGCCTCGGTGAGGAGTTCGGCCCGGGTGAGCGCGTCCGGCGGCGTGTCGGCGAGGAGCGCGGCGGCGACCTCCCAGCAGCCGCGCGCCCGCAGCAACCAGGTGGGGTCGGTGTCGAGCCGCTGTTCCGGGACCGCTGCTTGCGCCTGCTGCTGCGTCAAATGCCCGCTCCCTCCACCGCGCCATTGACGGTGACGGCATTTCAGCACGCGCCGGACCGTTCGCGCCAGAGGCAGGACCGGTACGGGCCGGACGCGTCGCGGGCGCCGTCAGCGGGTGGCGTTGCGGAGCATCTCGGTGGCGGCCGTGTTGACGGCCTGCGGCATGCCGGTCAGGTCGAGCGAGAAGAGGGCCACCAGGAGCTGGTCGGCGCGGTTGCGGGCCTCGATCGTGTAGCCGGCCAGGGTGAACATCGCGGGCTGGAGCTCGTCTCCGTGCAGGGTGTTCAGCCACAGGCACTCCACTGCCCGCAGGTCCGCGGGCTCGGTCCAGGTGTCCACCTGGGCGACGATGCGGGTGCCGAGCAGGCAGACGCCCTCGCGGTCCTGCGAGTCGGAGACCTCCAACTCGCCGAAGCCGAGCCACTCCAGGTACCGGGCCGCCGCCAGCACGGCGTCGTCGCTGGTGCGGACCGGGTGCGGCAGGAAGGGGCGGCGGGCCAGCGCGCGCGGTTGCGGGGCCGGGCCCGGGGCGCGGCCCGGGGACGGCTGCGGCTGCGGGCGAGGCGGAGCGGTCCGCGGGGTGGTGGGGCGCACCGAGGTGTCCACCGGCAGCCGGACGGTCGCGCCGCAGGCGCAGCTGAACTCCGGCTGCGGCCACTGGTCGGAGCGGCCGCAGGAGGGGCAGCGCAGGCTCAGCCAGGAGTCCTCCCAGGTGCGGAAGCGCACCTGGACCGGGACCCCGCCGCGCAGCAGCGGGATCTTGAGCGAGGCCCCGCAGGCGCACGGGAAGACCGGCGGCTGGTAGAGGTGCTCGCGGCGGCAGGAAGGGCAGCGGACGGGCTTGGCCGAACCTGACATGACGGACCGTCCGTTCTACTCGGTCGTGGTACTGCTTGGCCCCATGTTCGCTGATCCGGCCCGTTGCTGGTAGCCGTTTCGAACGGAAGGTCGGCGATGATCGAATCCGGCTCAGCCGCCGATGGCGGACATCGGCCGTCCCGGACGCCGGAACTCCGCGCTGCCGATGCCGTGGCCTGCGGCTTTGGCGGCCACGCAGGAACGCCACGCGGCCTCGATCCGGTCGTCGTCCGCGCCGGACCGCAACAGCTCCCGCAGGTCCGACTCCTCCGTCGCGAACAGGCAGTTGCGCAGTTGGCCGTCCGCCGTCAGCCGCACCCGGTCGCAGCCTCCGCAGAAGGGCCGGGTGACGCTGGCGATCACTCCGACGACGGCGTCCGTGCCTCCGAGGCGCCACTCCTCCGCGGGCGCGGCGCCGGCCCGGGGCACCGGGGTCAGCGGCCAGCGCTCGCCCAGCCGGGCCAGGATCTCGTCCGCGGTCACCATCGCCGCGCGGTCCCAACCGCCCTGCGCGTCCAGGGGCATGGACTCGATGAAGCGCAGCCGGTAGCCGTGCCGGGCGGCCCACGCGGCCAGTTCGGGGATCTCGTCCTCGTTGACGCCGCGCACCGGGACGGCGTTGACCTTGACCGGGTCGAGCCCCGCCGCGCGGGCGGCGGCCCGCCCGTCGAGCACGTCGCCGAGCCGGTTGCGTCGCGTCAGCTGCCGGAAGACGTCCGGGCGCAGCGTGTCCAGGCTGACGTTGACCCGGTGCAGGCCGGCCGCGCGCAGGGCGGCGGCGCTGCGGGCGAGGCCGATGCCGTTGGTGGTGAGCGAGAGCTCGGGCCGGCCGGGCAGCGCGGCCATCCGCGCGACCAGGTCGGGCAGTCCCCGGCGGAGCAGCGGCTCGCCGCCGGTGAGCCGGAGCGAGCGGATGCCCAGCCGTTCGACGGCGAGCCGCAGCAGGCGCAGCAGCTCGTCGTCGGTGAGCAGTTGCGGCGCGGGCAGCCAGCCCGGCCCCTCGGCCGGCATGCAGTACGTGCAGCGCAGGTTGCACCGGTCGGTGAGGGAGACGCGCAGGTCGGTGTGGACCCTGCCGAAGCGGTCGACGAGCGGGGCGGGCGGCTGTTCCTGCGGTTGGGAGACCGGCTGGGAGGCCGGCTGGAGTGGCGGCTGGGGTGGCGGCATCGCCCCAGTACAGCGCGGGGGTGCGGGCCGAACCAGCCGCGGATGGGCCGGACCGGGGACGGTCGTGGCCAGCCGTGCTTGTGGCTTCCTCCAAGGCAGGGCGGGAGCAGACTGCGCCATGCTGGCCCCATGCGGAACACGACAGCGCTGCTGCTGGCTGCCGGCGGCGGCCGCCGGCTGGGGAACCGCCCCAAGGCCCTGCTGCCCTTCAGGGGCCGGCCGCTGGTCGAGCACGCCGTCTCCGTGCTGCGCGCGGGCGGGTGCGCCCGGGTGCTGGTGGTCCTGGGCGCGGCCGCCCAGGAGGTGCTGGCCCGGGCCGACCTGACGGGCTGTGAGGTCGTGCTCAACGAGGACTGGGAGACCGGCATGGGCTCCTCCCTGCGGGCCGGTCTCGCCGCGCTGCCGCCGGAGTCGGACGCGGCGCTGGTCTCCCTCGTGGACACACCGGGGGTGACCCCGGAGGCGGTCCGCCGGGTGCTCGCGCAGGAGGCGGAACTCGCGGCCGCGGCGTACGCAGGCGAGCGCGGGCACCCGGTCCTGATCGCCCGCCGCCACTGGCCGGAGGCCGCGGCGGGAGCCCAGGGCGATGCAGGCGCGCGGGCGCTCCTGCGCGCCCACGCGGACGAGTTGCGCCTGGTGGAGGTGGGGGACGTGGCCGAAAACGCCGACATCGACACGGAGGCGGACTGGCGGGCCCTGCAGGGCCGGTGACACCCTGTCAGTCCGCAGTCGGCTTGGGGGTGCTGGATGGGGCTGGAGGACGCGTACGAGCGGGCAGGGGAGATCTGGGCCACGCTCGCCAATCTGGAACTGGTCGCCAAGGGCCGCAGCCCGCTGCGCGAACGCGGCCCGGTCGCGGGCACGCGCTTCGATCCGCGGGACGTGCTGGACGGGCGCCGCGACGCCGCCTTCAAGCTGATGGTCGAGGCGGCGTCCCGGCCGCGCGCCGCCGNCGACCTGACGCTGGCACAGCCGAGGCTGCCCGGTTCGCCCGCGCTGGGCGGTCAGGTGCTGCTGGACCGGACCGCAGCCGCCTTCGCCTCCCGACTCGCCCGCGACGAGGAGGAGTTGGGCATTCCCCGCCCCGGCGGCCGCTGAGTCCGGCTCAGGCCCCGTTCGTGGCCAGGGCCTCGCCGAGGCGGGCGGCGACGCGCTGCATGTGGGGGACCAGGGCCTGGCCGCCGTTGCGGGACTCCAGGGCGCGGACCCGCGCCTCGGGGCCGGAGACGGACAGGGCGGTCGGCGTGGGCGCGCCGGGGACGACGACGGCGACGCAGCGGACGCCGATCTCCTGCTCCTGGTCGTCCACCGAGTACCCGGCCGCCCGGGTGGCGTCGAACTGGGCCAGCAGCACCTGAGGGTCCGTCACCGTGTGGACGGTGTGCGCGGGCAGCGGACCGGGGCCGAGCACCGCGGCCGCCTCGGGGCGGGGCAGCTGGGCCAGCAGCACCTTGCCCACGGCGGTGCAGTGCGGCTGGACCCTCCGGCCGACCTCGGTGAACATCCGCATCGAGTGCCGGGACGGCACCTGGCCGACGTAGACCACCTCGCCGGCCTCCAGCACCGCGAGGTTGGCCGTCTCGCCGGTCGCCTCCATCAGCTCGGCCAGGAACGGCCGGGCCCAACTGCCCAGCAGGCGACCCGCCGTCTCGCCGAGGCGGATCAGGCGGGGGCCCAGGGTGTAGCGTCGGGCCGTGTCCTGCCGGACGTAGCCCTGCAGGACCAGGGTCCGGATCAGCCGGTGGATGGTGGGCATCGGCAGGCCGGAGGCCGAGGCCAGGTCGCTGAGGGTGCTCACCCCGCCCGCGTCGGCCAGCACTTCGAGCAGCTGGAAGGCGCGTTCGACGGACTGGACGCCGCCGCTGCGGTCGGCGTTCGGCGGATCGAGCGGGGCGGAGTTGGCGGCCACGGGTGCCTTCCTGCGTCACGGGGTCCGGCATGGTTTCAACAAAGTGTTGAAATTCTGCATCGCGGAAACTAGCCTCCACCTTACAGAAGTGCACGTCCCTTCCGCAGTCATCGCAGTCAATCCGCAGTCCTACGTTCCTTCGTGGAGGCGCCCGCCATGGGCCAGTCCGGAACCACCGTCAGCGGCCCGCACGTCGAACGGCAGGAGGAGGTCCTCACCCCGGACGCCCTCGCCTTCGTCGCGGACCTGCACCGCACCTTCGAACCCGGCCGCCGCGAACTGCTCGCGCTGCGCCGGCAGCGCCGCGCCCGCATCGCCGAGACCGGCACGCTCGACTTCCTCCCCGAGACCGCCGAGGTGCGCGCCGGGGACTGGCAGGTCGCCCCCGCGCCCCGTGCGCTGCAGGACCGGCGGGTGGAGATCACCGGTCCCACCGACCGCAAGATGACCATCAACGCGCTCAACTCCGGCGCCCGGGTCTGGCTCGCCGACTTCGAGGACGCCACCTCCCCGACCTGGCACAACGTCGTCGACGGCCAGCTCAACCTGATCGACGCGCTGGAGCGCCGGATCGACTTCACCTCGGCGGAGGGCAAGAGCTACGCGCTGCGCCCCGACGCGGAGTTGGCCACCATCGTGGTCCGCCCGCGCGGGTGGCACCTGGACGAGGCCCACCTGACCGTGGACGGCGAGCCCGTCGCCGGGGCCTTCGTGGACTTCGGCCTCTACTTCTTCCACAACGCCGCCCGGCTGCTGGCCCGCGGCGAGCAGGACCCCAACTCCGGGCCGTACTTCTACCTGCCGAAGACCGAGAGCCACCTCGAGGCGCGGCTGTGGAACGACGTCTTCACGCACGCGCAGCGGGCGTCGGGGATCGCCCACGGGACGATCCGGGCCACGGTGCTGATCGAAACGATCACGGCCGCGTTCGAGATGGAGGAGATCCTCTACGAACTGCGGGACCACGCCGCCGGGTTGAACGCCGGCCGGTGGGACTACCTGTTCTCGGTCATCAAGAACTTCCGCGACGCCGGCGAGCGCTTCGTCCTCCCCGACCGCAACACCGTGGGCATGACCTCGCCGTTCATGCGCGCGTACACCCAGCTCCTGGTGCAGACCTGCCACCGGCGTGGCGCCCACGCGATCGGCGGCATGGCGGCGTTCATCCCGTCCCGGCGCGACCCGGAGGTCAACGCGGCGGCGCTGGAGAAGGTCAGGGCCGACAAGGAGCGGGAGGCGGGCGGCGGCTTCGACGGCTCCTGGGTCGCCCACCCGGACCTGGTCCCCGTCTGCCGGGCCGCGTTCGACGCGGTGCTGGGGGAGCGGCCGAACCAGAAGGACATCGTCCCCGAGGGGCGGGTGACGCCCGATCAGCTCCTGGACGTCGCGGGCACGGGCGGGCAGTGCACGCACGCGGGTCTGCACAACGCCGTCCAGGTCGGCCTCAGGTACATCGAGGCGTGGCTGCGGGGGCTGGGGGCGGTCGCCATCTTCAACCTGATGGAGGACGCCGCCACGGCGGAGATCTCGCGCTCGCAGATCTGGCAGTGGGTGCACAACGGGGTGGTCCTGGCGGACACCGGGGAGAAGGTGGGCCCGGAGCTGGTGCGGAGGCTCATCGCCGAGGAACTGGCCGCGCTGGAGGGCGAGTTCCCCGGTGGACGGTGGGGTGACGCAGCCCGCCTGTTCGAACAGGTCGCGCTGGCGGACGAGTTCCCGGACTTCCTGACCCTGCCGGGGTACGAGCTGCTGTAGCCCGCAGCCACAGAGACCGGCGGCGCCCGACGACACCTGGGGAGGTCCTCCGTCGGGCGCCGTCCGCCCCGCGGGCCCCTCGGGGGCGCGGGGAACTGCGCGACAGCCCACCACCCACGGAGGTTCGACCCGTCCGAAGGGCCGGACGCCCCTGGGCGGTGGGCTGGTCGCGCAGTTCCCCGCGCCCCTGGCGGGGCGCTCAGCGGGGCTTGAGGACGAGTTTGCCGGTGGTCCGCCGACCGCGGAGGTCCTCATGGGCGCGGGCCGCTTCCGCCAGCGGGTAGACGCCGCCCAGCTGGGGCCTGAGCACACCCTCGGCCACGAGGGCCAGCAGTTCCGCCATCGGCTCGGCGTGGAGCGCCGGCTTGCCCAGGACGTGCATGAGCCAGAAGCCCACCACCGCCCGCGAGTGGCCCATCAGCGCGCCCGCCGTGATCGGCTTGGGCTCCTCGCGCGAGGCGAGGCCGTAGGTGACCAGGCGGCCGAAGGGGGCCAGGGCCGCCAGCGACGCGTCGAAGACCGGGCCGCCGGTCATCTCCAGGACGACGTCGACCTTCTTGCCCCCGTTCGCCTCCTCCAGGCGGGACTTGAGGTCCTCCGGGTCCGCGTCCACGGCCACGTCCGCGCCCAGTTCCAGGGCCAGGTCGCGCTTCTCCTTCGTCGAGGCCGTGGCGATCACGCGCCCCGCGCCGAAGCGCTTGGCCAGCTGGACGGCCAGGGACCCGGTGCCGCCGGCCGCCGCGTGGACGACGACCGACTCGCCCGGCTGGAGCCGGGCGCTGGTCCGGAGCAGGTTCCACGCCGTGAGCCCCTGGACCACGAGCGCCAGCGCCGCCTCGTCCGACACCGCGTCAGGGACCTCCGTGGCCATGGCCTCCCAGGCGACCGCCTTCTCCGCGTAGCCGCCGGTCGCCGTCAGGGCCACGACACGGCGGCCGTCCGCGGTGCGGCCGACGACCTCGCCGCCCGGCACCATCGGGAGCTTGCTGCGGGACAGGTAGGAGTCCTCCACGGCGTGCGTGTCCGCGTAGTTGACGCCGCAGGCGTCCACGTCGATCAGCAGCTGGCCCGGCTGAGCGGTGGGTTCGGGCAGGTCGACGTACCGCAGGACCTCCGGGCCGCCGAATTCTTCGATCTGGATCGCCTTCATGCCGCGAAGATACCGACCGGTAGGTATGGAGGCAACCACCGCCGCTCGCGGACAGCACGCAGCCCCGGATCCTCGCCGTGGATCCGGGGCTGTGCCCCCGTGCGGGGGACCGGGTGGCACACCGTCCCAGTGCGCACCCGGGGTCGGTGGGGCGGTTACACCCGCGACGCGAGTTCGCGGGCGGCCTTGGCGCAGGCCTGTGCGATGCGGTCCTCGTTGACGGTGGTCAGGTTGCCGCGCTCGACCACCGGCCGGCCGTTGACCAGCAGCAGCGCAAGCGGCGGCAGGGCCCCCATGACCAGAGCGGCGACCGGGTCGGCGATGGACGAGTGCATCAGGCCGTCGACCTTCCACAGCGCCAGGTCGGCCAGCTTGCCCGCCTCGATCGAGCCGATCTCGGCCTGGCGGCCCAGCACCCGGGCGCCGCCCATGGTGCCCAGCCGCAGCGCCTGACGGGCCGTCAGCGCGTCCGGACGCCCGTGCAGGCGGTTGATCAGCAGCGCGTTGCGCAGCTCGGTGCCCAGCTCGCCGGACTCGTTGGAGGCGGTGCCGTCCACGCCCAGGCCCACCGGCACGCCGGCCGCCATCATGTCCGGCACCCGGGCGATCCCGGCGGCCAGCCGCGCGTTGGAGGAGGGGCAGTGGGCGACGCCGGTCCCGGTCTGCGCGAACTTGGCGATGTCGGAGTCGTTCATGTGGACGCAGTGCGCCATCCACACGTCCTCGCCCAGCCAGCCGACGCTCTCGAAGTAGTCGG
This sequence comes from Streptacidiphilus monticola, assembly GCF_042658505.1. Classification (NCBI taxonomy): domain Bacteria; kingdom Bacillati; phylum Actinomycetota; class Actinomycetes; order Kitasatosporales; family Streptomycetaceae; genus Streptacidiphilus; species Streptacidiphilus monticola. The sequence continues at coordinate 17,802 of NZ_JBHSQJ010000087.1, forward strand.
TCGGCCCCATGCCGAACAGTTCCTTGCAGAACTGCTCCTCCTCGGCCGTCTCCGAGCCGTGGGTGTGCAGCCGCACGCCTTTTCGCCGCGCCAACTCGGCGGCGTCGCGCATGAGTTCGGTGGTGACCGAGAAGGGCGAGCAGGGCGCGATGGCGACGTGCAGCATCGAGCCGAAGCTCGCGTCGTGCCAGCGGTCCACCGCGGCCTCGGAGGCGAGCAGGATGTCCTCGGTCTTCTCGACGGCGAAGTCCGGCGGCAGGCCGCCGTCGCTCTTGCCGCGGGACATCGAGCCGCGGGTGGCGGTGAAGCGCATGCCCAGCTCGGCGACGGCCTCGATCTCCGCGCCGAGCAGGTCGCCGGCGCCCTGCGGGAACACGTAGTGGTGGTCCATGGCCGTGGTGCAGCCGGACTTGAGCAGCGCGGCGGCGCTGCCCTGCGCGGCGGCGTGGACCAGGTCGGCGTCGATGCGCGACCAGACCGGGTAGAGGGCGACCAGCCAGTCGAACAGGATGCTGTCCTGGGCCAGGCCCCGGGTGATCCACTGGTAGAAGTGGTGGTGCGTGTTGACCAGCCCGGGCGTCAGCAGATGCCCCTCGGCGTTGACGCGCCTGCTGACGTTCTCCAGCCAGTGCGGGGCCGGGCCCTCGCCGACGGACTCGATGACGTTGTCCGCGACGACCACGTGGCCGCGGCTGTACTCGGTGTCCAGGGCGTCGACGGTGGCGATGGCCGCGTTCTCGATGACGATGCGCGTTGGCGTGCCGCTCATCTGCTTCTCCTCGGCGGTGTCGGTGCGTGGAACCGCCGTCTGCTGCTGCCCAGGGCGGGACGGCGGGAGAATCCCTGGGGCGGAGTCGGGCGGCGTCAGGCCACGGGGATGACCGGCGCGACGCCCTCGCGGTGAACCGTACCCTCGATCAGGCCGTAGGGTCGATCGGCGGCGTAGTAGACCTCGTTGTCGTTCTTCAGGCCGAAGGGCTCCAGGTCCACCAGGAAGTGGTGCTTGTTCGGCAGTTCGAGCCGGACCTCGTCCACCTCGGCGCGGTTGTCCAGGACCCGGTTGCCCATGGCGAACAGGGTCTGCTGCAGCGAGTAGGAGTAGGTCTCGGCGAAGGCCTCCAGCAGGTGCCGGCGTACCTGGCCGTAGGAGCGGTCCCAGTTGGGCTCCGGCTCGCCCTCGGCGCCGGTGAAGCCGAACTTCCAACGGGCCGTCACCTGCGTGGCCAGGATCCGGTCGTAGGCCTCCTGCAGCGTCGTGTACCGGTCCTTGATGTAGCCCCAGAACTCGGAGTTGGTCGAGTTCATCACGATCAGGTCCTTGAGGCCGGAGATCACCTGGACGGACGAGCCGTCGTAGACGATCTCGGAGGTGCGGACCTCGGTGCCCCGGCGCACGAAGGAGTGGCCGATCTCGTCGGAGCCGATGAACTTGGCCGAGTTGTCCGGCGTGGCGATCCGGTCCCAGACGTACTCCTCGACGCGGATCCGGGCCCGGTGGATCGGCTCGGTGTCGTCGACGAAGTGCCGCGCCAGCTGGATGCCGAAGGCCTCGGGGGAGGTGATCCCGTACTGCTTGGCGAAGGCGTAGACGGTGTTCTTGGTGGTGTCGGTGGGCAGGCAGTGGGCGTTGGAGCCGGTGAGGTGGACGTCGTCCAGGTCGCCGGAGAGCGCCACGGAGACGTTCAGGTCCCGGATCTCGTGCCGGTGGCCGTTGCGGGTGATGCGGACGACGCGGGTCTCCGCCTTTCCGTACTGGTTCTGGCCGAGCACATGGGCCATGTCTTTAGCTCCCTCGGTAGACGGAGTAGCCGAACGGGTTGAGCAACAGCGGTACGTGGTAGTGCGGTTGGGCCGGATCGACCTCGAAGACGATGGCGACCTCGGGGAAGAACGGCCCGCGGGTCTCGAAGCGCAGGCGCAGCACGGTCCCTGACGCCAGGTCGGGCTCCGGCAGGTCCTTGGCCCGGCCGTCGGCGTCGGTGCGGGAGGCGCCGACGGCCTTCCACTCGCCGTCGGTCAGCTGGTCCAGCTGCACCGGGACGCCCTCGGCGGGGCGGCCGGAGCTGGTGTCCAGCACGTGGGTGGAGACGGTGGTCACGCGTCCTCCTCGAGGAGCCGGGTCAGCCGGATGTCGTTGATCTTCCGGAGCTCGCCCCGGACGATCTCCAACTCCTTTGCGGGGTCGTTGTCCTGACGCTCCCGCAGGGCGGCGAGCATGGTGCCGGCGGTACGGCCGGTGGCGCAGATCAGGAAGACGTGGCCGAAACGGGCCTCGTAGGCCGCGTTGGCCTGGGCGAGCTCGTCCAGCAGCGCCCGGTCGGCGCCGCTGACGCCGGACTGCTCGCGCTGCGAGGTGGCGTCGCCCTGCTTGGGCTTGCCGATGCGGGCGTGGCCGGCCATGGCCTGGCGCAGGTCTGCCTCGGACAGGGCGTCCATGGCCGCGGCGTTGGCGGCGAGCAGAGCCTCGGGGGCGGGATAGGGCCGGGCGAGCCGGACCAGCCGCGCCCAGGTGGGGCTGGAGCAGACCTCCAGCAGGATCCCGTCGAGGACCGCGTCCTCGTGCTGGTTGAGCCTGTCGAGCGACGGCGTGTTGAGCGACGGGGTCATGCGACCTCCTGTGCCGGGGGTATGTCCAGAAAGCTAGGAGCGATCACCCCGCCGCGTCAACAGTTTGTTGAAGTAAGTTCGCCGAGTCCCCGGAGCGGCCCGGCTCGGTCAGCCCTTGCCGTTGGCCTGCTGGCGGTTCAGGTAGTTGTAGACGGTGAAGCGGCTGACGCCCAGGGCCGCCGCGACCGTCTCCACGCCGTGGCGCACGGTGAACGCGCCGCGCTCCTCCAGCAGGGCGACCACCCGCTGCTTGGAGGCGCGGTCGAGGTCCTTCAGGTCGCCGCCGCCGAACTGGCGGCGGGCCTCGCGCAGCAGCCGGTCCAGCGCGCTCTCCAGCCCGGGCAGCCGGACGGCGACGGCGGGGTCGCCGTCCCAGTCCAGCACCAGGTCGTCGGGGCGCGCCTCGTCCAGGGCCACCTCGCTGGCGCCGACGGCGTCGAGCAGCGGCTTGATCGCGTCCGCGAGCGGGTGGCGCTCCTCGGCGGTCATCCCTGCTCACCCCCCTCCAGAACGGTGACCTGCAGGGATATCTGGCTCGCGCCGTGCTCCAGGCTCTGCCGCACGAGCCGGTCGACCGCGGCGAGCACCTGCTCGGCGGCCCCCTCCGCGCTCGTGCCGAACGGCCCGACCTCGACCTCCAGGCCGGCCTCGTCGACCACGCGGCGGGCGGCCTTCGCATGCTCCGGGAAGCCGTCCATGTCGAACGGCTCTGTCGTGAACTCCACCTTCAATCGCACGGGTGAAGCGTATCCACGGGCCAGGGGTTGACAAAGTGTTGAAGCAGCATGGGATAGTTTCACCAAGCAGAAAGTAGATTCCGCATCGTGGAATTGGTGATCGCATGAGCGACTGGCTGAACCAGCGCTGGACCGTCAACCTCTCGATCCTCTTCACCGAACTCCCGCTCCTGGAGCGCCCGGCCGCAGCCGCGGCCGCCGGCTTCGACGCCGCGGAACTGTGGTGGACGCTGGACGGCCCGACCCCCCCGCAGTCCCAACTCGACGCGTTGCGACGGGCGTTCGAGGATGCCGGGGTGCAGCTGACCGGCCTGAACTTCGACGCGGGCGACATGGCCGCAGGTGACAAGGGCCTGCTGTCGCGCCCCGCCGACTCGCAGCGGTTCCGCGAGAACATCGCCGTGGCGGTGGGTCTGGCCGAGTCGATGGGCTGCAAGGCGCTCAACGCCCTCTACGGCAACCGGGTCGAGGGCGTGCCGGTGCAGGAGCAGGACGAACTGGCCCTGGAGAACCTGGCCCTGGCCGCGCAGGCGGCCCACGGTATCGGTGCGGTCCTGCTGGTGGAAGCCCTGAACGCACCCGAGGCGCCCCAGTACGGCCTGCTGAGCAGCGCCGACGCGGTGGCCGTGGTGGACGCGGTGAACGCCCGTACCGGGCTGGGCAACACCCGCTTCCTCGCCGACCTGTACCACCTGGCGCGGGGCGGGGAGGACCCCGCCAAGGCGGTCGCCGACCACGCGGACCGCATCGGCCACGTGCAGATCGCGGACAACCCCGGACGCAACCACCCCGGCACCGGAGAGCTGGATTTCCCGTCCCTGCTCGGCCAGTTGGAGGCCGAGGGGTACGGCGGTCACGTCGGACTGGAGTACAAGCCCCTGCCGGGGACGGCGTCCGCCGACAACTTCGACTGGCTGCCCCGCGCCCTGCGGAGAAGCAGCCGCGCTTGAGTCGCACCCACCCGGGGGCGCGACGAACTGCGCGAGCAACCACCCACGCAGGTGGGCGCCGTGCGTTCGGGTCGGACCTCCGCCGGTGGTGGGTTGCCCGCGCAGTTCCTCGCGCCCCCGAAGGGGCCTGCAACTTCCCCTAGGAGTACAGAAGATGAGCTCTCGTCGTATCGCCTTCATCGGGCTCGGGATCATGGGTAGCCCGATGGCGGCCAATCTGGTCCGGGCCGGGCACACCGTCACCGGCTTCAACCTCACCCAGCCGCCCATCGACAAGCTCGTGGCGGAAGGCGGTCGCGGAGCGGCCAGCATCGCCGAGGCGGTCAAGGACGCCGAGGTCGTCATCACCATGGTCCCCGCCGACCCGCAGGTCGAGGAGGTCTACTTCGGAGACGGCGGCGTCCTCGACAACGCGCCCGCCGGGGCGCTGCTCATCGACATGAGCAGTGTGACGCCGCAGATGTCCCAGCGGGTGGCCGCCGCGGCCGAGGAGCGGGGCCTGCGGTCGATCGACGCCCCCGTCTCGGGTGGCGAGGCCGGGGCCATCGAGGGCGTGCTGTCCATCATGGTCGGGGGCAAGGCCGAGGACTTCGCCGAGGCGAAGCCGGTGCTGGACGCGCTGGGCACCACCGTGGCGCTGGTCGGGCCCTCCGGGGCCGGACAGACCGTCAAGGTCGCCAACCAGCTGATCGTGGCGGTCAACATCCAGGCCTGCGCCGAGGCCGTCGTCTTCCTGGAGCGGTCCGGCGTCGACCTCGACGTCGCCCTCGACGTGCTCAACGGCGGCCTGGCCGGGTCCACCGTGCTGACCCGGAAGAAGCAGAACTTCGTCAACCGCGACTTCGCCCCCGGCTTCCGCATCGACCTGCACCACAAGGACCTGGGCAACCTGCTCTCCGCCGCCCGTGCCGTCGGCGCGCCGCTGCCCACCGCGTCCCTGGTCGCCGACTTCATCACCGCGCTCCGCGCCGCAGGCGACGGCGGGCTCGACCACTCGGCGCTGCTGCGCAACCTGGAGCGCCTGTCCGGAAAGGTGAACTGACGATGCCTCGGATGACCGCGGCCCAGGCGGCCGTCGAGATCCTCAAGCTGGAGGGGGTGGACACCCTCTTCGGCCTGCCGGGAGCGGCGATCAACCCCTTCTACGCGGCGATCCGGAGCCAGGGCGGACTGCGCCACGTCCTGGCCCGGCACGTCGAGGGCGCCTCGCACATGGCGGAGGGCTACACCCGTGCGAAGGCCGGCAACATCGGCGTCTGCATCGGGACCTCGGGCCCGGCCGGCACCGACATGATCACCGGTCTGTACTCGGCGAGCGCCGACTCGATCCCGATCCTCTGCATCACCGGCCAGGCGCCGGTCGCCAAGCTGCACAAGGAGGACTTCCAGGCGGTCGACATCGCGTCCATCGCCAAGCCGCTGACCAAGATGGCGATGACGGTCCTCGAGCCCGCCCAGGTCCCCGGCGCCTTCCAGCAGGCCTTCCACCTGATGCGCTCGGGCCGCCCCGGCCCGGTGCTGATCGACCTGCCCATCGACGTGCAGCTGGCCGAGATCGAGTTCGACCCGGCCACCTACCAACCGCTGCCCGTCTACAAGCCGCAGGCGACCCGCGCCCAGATCGACAAGGCGCTGGACCTGCTGGAGCGGTCCGAGCGGCCGCTGATCGTCGCCGGCGGCGGCGTCATCAACGCGGACGCGGCCGAACTCCTGGTCGAGTTCGCCGAGTTGACCGGCGTTCCGGTGGTCCCGACGCTGATGGGCTGGGGCTCCATCCCGGACGACCACCCGCTGACCGCGGGCATGGTCGGCCTGCAGACCGCGCACCGCTACGGCAACGCCTCCTTCCTCGCCTCGGACTTCGTCCTCGGCATCGGCAACCGCTGGGCCAACCGCCACACCGGCGGCCTGGACACCTACACCCGCGGCCGCACCTTCGTGCACATCGACATCGAGCCGACCCAGATCGGCCGGGTCTTCGCCCCCGACTACGGCATCGTCTCGGACGCGAAGGCGGCCCTGGAGCTGCTCGTCGAGGCCGCCCGGGAACGCAGGCTGACGGACCGTTCGGCCTGGGCCGCGGAGGTCCGCGGGCGCCGGGGCGAGCTGCTGCGCAAGACCAGCTTCGACCACGTGCCGGTCAAGCCGCAGCGGGTCTACCAGGAGATGAACACAGCCTTCGGGCGCGACGTCCGCTACGTGACCACGATCGGGCTCTCCCAGATCCAGGCCGCCCAGCTGCTGCACGTCTACCACCCGCGCCACTGGATCAACGCCGGCCAGGCCGGCCCGCTGGGCTGGACCGTGCCCGCCGCGCTGGGCGTGGCCACGGCCGACCCGGACGCCACGGTGGTCGCCCTGTCCGGGGACTACGACTTCCAGTTCATGATCGAGGAGTTGGCGGTCGGGGCGCAGTTCCGGATCCCGTACGTGCACGTCGTCGTGAACAACGCCTACCTCGGCCTGATCCGCCAGGCGCAGCGGCAGTTCGACATGGACTTCTGCGTCCAGCTGTCCTTCGAGAACGTCAACGCCCCGGAGGTCAACGGCTACGGCGTGGACCACGTCAAGGTGGTCGAGGGCCTGGGCTGCAAGGCGCTGCGCGTCTTCGAGCCCGACGGCATCGCCCCGGCGCTGGAGGAGGCGAAGAAGCTGGCCCAGGAGTACCGGGTGCCGGTGGTGGTCGAGGTGATCCTGGAGCGGGTCACCAACGTCTCGATGGGCGTGGAGATCGACGCCGTCAACGAGTTCGAGGAGCTGGCCTCCGTCCCCGCGGACGCCCCCACGGCGATCCGCCACGCATAGTCTCCTCCCGGCGGCGTGTACCTCATCCGGTCGTGCCCGCGCCGCCGGGAGGGAACCACCTCTCTCCCCTGCCGCCCCGTCAGGAAGGCCACCGCGCATGAGCGAGCGCACCCGAGGGAACGTCCGGGTCGTCGTCGCCCCGGACAAGTTCAAGGGCAGTCTGACCGCCGCCGAGGCGGCCGAGCGCATCGCGGCGGGCATCCGCCGCGCCCGGCCGGGCGCGGACGTGCACACGCTGCCGGTGGCCGACGGGGGCGAGGGAACGGTCCTGGCCGCGGTCGCGGCCGGGTTCGAGGAGGTCCGGGTACGCGTCGTCGGGCCGACGGGGGAGCCCGTCGACGCGTCCTTCGCGCGCCAGGGCGACACCGCCGTCGTGGAGGCGGCGCAGGCCAGCGGCCTGCAGCTGCTGCCCGGCGGCGAGAAGCACCCGCTGACCGCGACCAGTTACGGAACCGGCCAACTCGTGGCCCGCGCCGTGGAGTCGGGCTGCCGCAGGATCGTGCTGGGGCTCGGGGGAGTCGCCTGCACGGACGGCGGCGCCGGCATGGCGCAGGCGCTGGGCGTACGGCTGCGGGACGCGGACGGCCTCGACCTGCCGCCCGGCGGCGCGGCCCTGGCGCGGCTGGCGTCCCTGGATCCCGGCCCGCTGGCCTCGCTGCTGGAGGGCGTGGAGGTCGTCGTCGCCTCGGACGTGGACAACCCGCTGCTGGGCCCGCGCGGCGCGGCGGCGGTGTACGGCCCGCAGAAGGGCGCGACGCCGGAGGACGTGCCCGTCCTGGACGCCGCGCTGGCCCACTGGGCCGACCACGTGGCCCAACTGACGGGCCGTGACCTGCGCGCCGCCCCCGGCGCGGGTGCGGCGGGCGGCCTGGGCTTCGGCGCCCTGGCCCTGCTGGGCGCCTCGCTCCGGCCGGGCATCGCCCTGCTGCTGGACCTGCTGGACTTCGCCGGGGCCGTGGAGGGGGCGGCCCTGGTGGTGACGGGGGAGGGCTGTCTCGACGAGCAGACGCTCCACGGGAAAGCCCCCGCGGGCGTCGCGGAGGCCGCCGCCAGGGCGGGAGCGCGCGTGGCCGCGGTCGCGGGGATGCTGGCCCTGAGCGAGGAGCGGTGGCGTGCCGCCGGCTTCGCGGAGGCGGTGTCCCTCGTGGCGCTGGCGGAGGAGACCGGCCTGGACAGCATGCGCGACGCGGCTCGGCTGGCCGAACTGGCCGGTGAACGCCTGGCCCGTGGGCTGCCCCCTCGTGGCGCTGGCGGTAACCCCGGCACCCCTAGCGGGGTGCAACAGAGTGTTGAAACTGACCGTTGACGTTTTGTTGAAGGCGGCCCTAGGCTCGCCGCAATCCCCATTCCGGAGGTGCCCGTTGAGCGAGATCTTCCGTTCCCGTCGCGTCATCCTTCCCGAGGGGGAAGCGGCTGCCGACGTCGTCGTCCGCGAGGGGCGGGTCGTCGAGGTCACCGGGTACGGGCAGAGCTCCGGCGAGGTCACCGACCTGGGGGAGCTCGTCCTGCTCCCCGGGCTCGTCGACACGCACGTGCACGTCAACGAGCCCGGGCGCACCGAGTGGGAGGGGTTCGCCACGGCCACCCGCGCCGCCGCGGCCGGGGGCGTGACGACGATCATCGACATGCCGCTGAACTCCCTGCCGCCCACGACCACCGTGGCCAACCTGGAGGAGAAGCGGAAGGCCGCCGCCGGCCAGCTCTGGGTCGACACCGGCTTGTGGGGCGGCGCGATCCCCGGCAACACCGCCGATCTCGAACCGCTGCACCGGGCCGGGGTGTTCGGCTTCAAGTCCTTCCTCGCGCCCTCCGGGGTCGACGAGTTCCCGCACCTGACGACCGCTCAGCTGCGCGAGGCCCTGGCCGAGCAGGCCCGGCTCGGCGCGCTGGCGATCATCCACGCCGAGGACCCCGGCGTCCTCGACGCCGCGCCCGGCCGGCCGGGGCCGGTCTACGCGGACTTCCTCGCCTCCCGTCCCGACGACGCCGAGGCGCACGCCGTGGCCGGCCTGCTGGCCGTCGCCAAGGAGACCGGCGCCCGCGTCCACGTCCTGCACGTGTCCTCCGCGGCCGTCCTGCCGCTGCTGCGCGCGGCCCGCGCCGAGGGCGTCCAGGTGACCGCCGAGACCTGTCCCCACTACCTGACCCTGACCGCCGAGCAGGTCCCGGACGGCGACACCGCCTTCAAGTGCTGTCCGCCGATCCGCAGCGAGGCCAACCGAGACGCGCTGTGGGCCGCTCTGGCCGCGGGCGAGTTCGCCGCGGTGGTCTCCGACCACTCCCCGTCCACCCCCGAGCTGAAGCTGCGTCAGAAGGACGGCGGCAGCGGCGACTTCGCCGCCGCCTGGGGCGGCATCGCCTCGCTCCAGCTCGGCCTTCCGGCCGTCTGGACCGAGGCCCGCCGCCGCGGGCACAGCCTGTCCGACGTCGTCCGCTGGCTGAGCAGCGGCCCCGCCGCGCTCGCCGGACTCGACCGCAAGGGCGCCATCGCCCCCGGCAGGGACGCCGACCTGGTCGCCTTCGACCCGGACGCCGCGTTCACCGTCGCCGCGGAGGCGCTGCACCACCGCAACCCCGTCACCCCGTACGCGGGCCGCACGCTGACCGGCTCCGTCCGCACCACCTGGCTCCGCGGCCGGGTCGTGGACGTCGCAGCCGCGCCGACCGGCCGCCTGATCTCCAAGGGAGAGTCCGACGCATGAGTGCCTCAGCAGCCCCGCACTTCACGGAGCTGGTCAACCTCGCCGCCCGTAGCCTGGGCGCGGGGGTGGTCGACGCCAACGACGAGGCCTTCGCCGAGAAGGAGAACCTGCTCGTCGCCAAGGCCGCCGAGTTCCGTCCGCACACCTTCGGCCACAAGGGCCAGATCATGGACGGCTGGGAGACCCGTCGCCGACGCGGTGTCAGCGGTGAGCAGCCCCACCCCACCGAGGGCGACCACGACTGGGCCGTCGTCCGGCTGGGCGTCGCCGGCGTGATCCGCGGGGTCATCGTGGACACGGCCCACTTCACCGGCAACTACCCGGAGTTCGGGTCGGTCGAGGCCGCCTACGTGCCGGACTTCCCCTCGCCGGAGGAGCTGGCGCAGGCCGAGTGGACCGAGATCGTCCCGAGGACCGCGCTCAAGGGCGACACCGCGCACGAGTTCCCCGTGAGGGGAGTGGAGCGGCTGTTCACGCACGTACGGCTGAACATCTGGCCGGACGGCGGCGTGGCCCGGCTCCGGGTCCACGGCGAGGTCGTCGCCGACCCGCGCGACCTCGACGGGCTCACCTTCGACCTGGCCGCCCAGGAGTTCGGCGGGGTCGCCACCGGCGCCTCGGACCGGTACTTCTCGTCCCCGCACAACCTGAACGCCCTCGGGCGGGCGGCGGTCATGGGCGAGGGCTGGGAGACCCGGCGCCGCCGGGACCGGGGCAACGACTGGGTGGAACTCCAACTCGCCGGTGAGGGCGAGGTGCTGGCCGTCGAGATCGACACCACGCACTTCGTCTTCAACTGCCCCGGCTGGGCCTCGGTCTCCGGCCGGGACGCCCGGACGGGGGAGTGGTTCGAACTCCTGCCCCGCACCCGGCTGCAGCCCGACACCCGGCACAGGTTGCGGGTCGCCCCGCAGCGCCCGGTCACCCACGCCCGCCTGGACGTCTACCCCGATGGCGGCGTCGCCCGCCTGCGGCTCACCGGCCGGCTCACCCCCGCGGGGCGCCGCGCCCAGGCCGAACGCTGGCTCGCCCTCGTCCCCCCGCCCGTCGCGAACGCGGCCCGGGCCGAACTCGACCTCTGACCTCAGCCCCATCAGGGGCGCGAGGATCGCCCACCCTCCCCCAGCCTTCGGCCGGGGGTACCCCCACGGCGGGAGGTGCCCCCACCGCGAGCAACCCACCACTCGCGGAGGTTCGACGCGCTGGTTCGGCGCTCACCACCACGGGTGGCTGGTCGCACAGTTCCTCGCGCCCCCAAGGGGCTTCTGCAACTCATTCACCTGCATCACCTGAGGATTCGTCATGCCCAAAATCCTGACCACCGAGTCCGGCGCGCCGGTCGCCGACAACCAGAACTCCACGCAGGCCGGGCCCGGAGGGCCCCTGCTCATCCAGGACCAGCAGCTCATCGAGAAGCTCGCCCGGTTCAACCGGGAGCGCATCCCCGAGCGCGTGGTCCACGCGCGCGGTTCCGGGGCGTACGGGTACTTCGAGGTCACCGACGACGTCACGCCGTTCACCCGGGCGGCCTTCCTCGGCGACGTGGGCAAGCGGACGGACGTCTTCCTCCGCTTCTCCACCGTCGCCGGCAACCTCGGGGCGGCCGACGCCGTGCGCGACCCGCGCGGCTTCGCGGTGAAGTTCTACACCGAGGAGGGCAACTACGACCTCGTCGGCAACAACACCCCGGTGTTCTTCATCAAGGACCCGATCAAGTTCCCGGACTTCATCCACTCCCAGAAGCGCGACCCCTACACCGGCATCTCCGAGCCGGACAACGTCTGGGACTACTGGTCCTACTCGCCGGAGTCCCTGCACCAGATCACCTGGCTCTTCGGCGACCGGGGCATCCCGGCCTCCTACCGGCACATGAACGGGTACGGCTCGCACACCTACCAGTGGGTCGCCGAGGACGGCTCCGCCTACTGGGTGAAGTACCACTTCAAGACCAACCAGGGCATCCGCTGCCTCGACGCCGGCCAGGCGGCCGAGCTGGCCGGGGCGGACCCGGACAGCCACCAGCGCGATCTGTACCAGGCGATCGACCGGGGCGTCTTCCCCAGTTGGACCCTCTACGTGCAGCTGATGCCGGTGGCCGAGGCGGCCGAGTACCGGTTCAACCCCTTCGACCTCACCAAGGTCTGGCCGCACGCCGACTACCCGCTCCAGCGCGTCGGGCGGCTCGTGCTCAACCGCAACCCGGACAACGTCTTCGCCGAGGTGGAGCAGGCCGCGTTCTCGCCCAACAACTTCGTGCCGGGCATCGGGCCCTCCCCGGACAAGATGCTGCAGGGCCGCCTCTTCGCCTACGCGGACGCGCACCGGTACCGCCTCGGGGTCAACCACACCCAACTCGCCGTCAACGCACCGAAGGCGACGACCGTTCAGAACTACGGGCGGGACGGCCTCGGCGCGGTCAACGCCGCCGGGCGGGCGAAGAACTACGAGCCCAACTCCTTCGGCGGCCCGCGCCAGACCGACCAGCCGCTCGCCGCGCCCATCGCGATCAGCGGCTGGACCGGTCCGCACGGCACCACCGAGCACGCCAAGGACGACGACTTCACCCAGGCCGGTGACCTCTACCGGCTGATGTCCGCGGCCGAGCGCGACCGCCTGGTGGCCAACCTGGCCGCCTCGCTGGGCCAGGTCACCCGGGACGACGTGGTCGAGCGGGTGCTGCCGTTCTTCCAAGCCGCCGATCCCGAGTACGGCCGCCGGGTCGAGGCGGCGGTCGACGCGCTGCGCAACCAGGACTGACACGCGGCGGCAGACACATCCGGGCGAACCTGCCCGTTCCGGTGGCGGGGCGGGCAGGCACGGTGAAGAGTGTTCGCCGGAGGGGGCACTGACAGCTACCGCCTCGGAGGCGAGGATGCCTTTCATCGACAAGCCGTACACCCCCGGCACGCCCTGTTGGGTCGACCTGATGGCCAAGGACCAGCAGTTGGCCATGGACTTCTACATGGACCTCTTCGGATGGGAGGGGGAGAAGGGGCCCGAGGAGTTCGGCGGCTACGCCATCATGAACCTCAACGGCCGCCCGGTCGCCGGCATCGGCCCGGCCATGGCGCCCGAGGGGATGCCGGAGCCGCCGCACGTGTGGACCACCTACCTGGCCTCGGACGACGCGGACGCCACCGCCCGGAAGATCACGGCCGCGCACGGCACCGTGATGGTCCCGCCCATGGACGTGGGGCCCGTCGGCCGCATGATCGTCGCCCAGGACCCGACGGGCGCCGTCTTCGGCGTCTGGCAGTACAAGGACTTCTTCGGCGCGCAGGTCGTCAACGAGCCGGGCGCGCTTACCTGGAACGAGTGCAACACCAAGGACGTCCCGGCCGCGGCCGCCTTCTACAGGTCGGTGTTCGACCTGGAACTGGAGCCCATGGAGGGCTCCACGGACAACAGCTACCAGGCGCTGACGGCGCGGGGCCGGATGGTGGGCGCCATGCAGGACATGGCGGACAAGTTCCCTGAGCACGTGCCCCCGCACTGGAGCGTCTGGTTCGCCGTGGACGACTGCGACTCCACCGCCGACGCGGCGGTCAAGCGCGGTGCCAACCTGGTCGTGCCGCCCATGGAGATCCCGGTCGGCCGGATGGCCGGCCTGCAGGACCCGTGGGGCGCGGTCTTCTGCATCATCAAGCTCAGCATGTGACCCTCCCGTCACGAACGCCCGCCCGCAGGCAGTCTGACTGTTCGTCAGGCTGCCTGCGTGTTTGCGCATCTGTGCGCCGAAGCCCTGCCTCCGCGCGGAACCGCGGGCTACCCTGAGGCACATGGCAGCGCACAAGGCTCAGGCACAGGGCGGCGCGCACGGCTCCGCCCCGGGCGTCCCGGCCCCGCGTACCGTCGCCCCGCGGACCTCGGTCGAGCGGGCCCTGCGGCTCATCGAGGCCGTCGACCGCCATGTCTACGGCGCCAGCGCCGAGGAGCTGAGCCACGAACTCGGCCTGCCCGGCGACGCCGTGCGCCGGCTGCTGCGCGCACTCGCCCGGGACGGCTACGTGGAGCGCCTGTCCGACGGCAGCTTCGTGCTCGGCTCGGCCTTCGCGGTGCTCGGCCAGGGCAACCGGGAGCAGATGGTGCAGTCCCGGTTGCTGGCCAAACTCGCGTCGCTGCGGGACGAGTTGGGCGCCGCCGTGTACTTCGCCAGGTACCAGGAGGGCGAGGTCTCGGTGCAGGCCGTGGTGGACGGGCCGCTGACGCCGAGCGTGCACGAGTGGGTGGACTTCCGGGCCTCGGGCCACGCCAGCGCGGTCGGCAAGTGCCTGCTCGCGCAGCTCGACCACGACGGCCGCCGCGACCACTTCGCCCGCCATCCCACGGCCCGGTTCACCTCCCGCACCACCGTGGACACCGACGCGCTGCTGCACACGCTGGACCGCCAGCCGGCCACCGTTCCGGTGCTGGACCTGCAGGAGTACGCCTTGGGCACGGTCTGCGCCGCGGTGCCCGTCACCGCCGGGGCGGCGGTCGGCTGCCTGGCGCTTTCGCTGCCGACGGAGCAGGCGCACCGGCTGCGCGACGCGGCCGACGTGCTCGCGCTGCGGGCGGCGCCGGTGCTGCTGGCGCTGACGCTCTGACCGGTGTCCAGGAAGATTGGTACGCACCATTGACGGGGCGGGCGCGGGTCAGCACCCTTGATCCACCCCCATCAGCACTCGTCGCCGGGAGGCGCACGTGCGTACCCAAGTCCTGCGCAGGATACGGCTGTTGACCGCAGCCGGGCTGCTCGCCCTGGTCGGTTCGGCCGCCGGAGCCCCCACCTCCGCGACCGCCGCCACCCCGCTCCAGATCTACGGCGCCTGGCACTGCGGCAACGACGCCTGCACCTGGGCCACCGTCCGCAACATGACCGACTTCGACACGAACAACCACTGGCTCATCGACCGGGGCGACGGCCGGCCCTCCGTCAACCTGGTGGTGCTCAGCTTCGTCAACCCGCTGCGGCTGCTCAACGGCACCAACGACAGCGGCGACGCCAACGGCGTCCCGGTCGGCATGAACCAGGCCGTCGTCAACTACTTCACCAGCCACGGCATCCGGGTCATGCTGTCGATCGGCGGCATCACCTACACCAGCGACTGGAACACCGCCCTCGCGCAGAACCCGACCCTGCTCGGCCAGAAGGCGGCCGCGCTGGCGTCGCAGCTCGGCGTCGGCATCGAGATCGACTACGAGGAGAGCTCCAGCCCCAACCTGACCGGCCTGCAGGCGTTCATCGACGCCTACCGGGCCGCGCACCCCTACGACGCGACCGGGGCCGACCCCACCGCCCGGCTCACCATCGACGTCGCCGCCGGGGACCGCTGGCTGATCGGCCTCGACCAGTACGCCACCGCCAACTGGCTGACCACCGCTAAGCCGGTGCTCGACTACGCCAACGCGATGGTGCCCAGTAAGCAGCCGTCCGCCTCCACCGCCGAGTCCAACTGGCAGGAGCACATCGACGGCAAGTCCAACTACAGCCCCGCCATCCCGCCGTTGGCCCCCGCCAAGTTCACCGGCAGCCTCTACATCGCGGAGGGCTCACAGGTGCGGCCGGAGTGCACCGACTTCGCCAACTCGGTGCAGAACTCCACCGGCAGCTGGGTCCAGAACGCCGCCCCCAACGGTGCCGGAACCACCTCCGGCCTGCTCGGCTACATGTTCTGGGCCGCCGAGAAGCCGTCCACCCGGGGCGTCACCACGACTCCGCCCAACACCTGCGAGGGCGGCGTCGGCGCGGGAGCCACGGCCTACTCGGTCCCGATCCCGATGCCGGCGCTGCGCCAGGGCTGAGGAGTTGACGGAGCGTCGGACCTGTCCGCCGGTCAGGACTTCTTCGGGCCGGGCCGATGGGACGCGCCCGGCGCGGTCGAGGAGTGCGAACGGCCGTGCTGCGTCGCGGAGGTGCTGGGGGACGCCGTCGTCGGCGACGGCGTCCCCGTCGCGGACGGGGTG
>NZ_JBHSQJ010000088.1:0-10672 GCF_042658505.1 Streptacidiphilus monticola
CCTGACGGGCTATCAACTCGCCGACGAGCCCGACATGAACGTCGGCAACGGCACCCCGCAGGGTGCCGGCTGCATGCCCACCTCGAAGCTGGCCGCCTTCGCGGACAGCCTGCACCGGGCCGACCCGGCCCGGCCGGTGCACGTGAACTTCGGCACCGGCGTCGCCCTGGGCGCCCGGGCCGGCGCTGGCTGCGACGGCTCCTTCGCCGCCTACGCGGCCGCGGCGGACATCGTCTCGGTGGACTACTACGGCGTCTCGACGCCGTGGCACGACGCGGCCGACAAGGGCGTGTGGACGTACGGCCGGACGGCCGCCCGGGCGCGGATGCTGGCCCCGGGCAAACCGGTGTGGGTCTTCCTGGAGGCCCCCGTGCGGATGGAGGCCACCTCCCAGACCCTGGCCGGGGCGACGCACGCCACCCCCGCGCAGGTCCGCGCGGCGGCATGGGACGCCCTGGTGAACGGTGCGACGGGGCTGGAGTGGTTCTGCCACTCGCTCGCCGCGAAGGTGGACGACGCCTGCCTGCGGGACGCGGCGAGCGCGGCGACGCTGAGGGAGGTGGACGCCGATGCGCAGAGGTACGCGGCGTGGTGGAACGCGCCGCCGGTGTTCGTGGGTGTGCGCGGGGGAACGAGGAGCGCGCCGGTACAGGCGACGCTGCGGGTCGCGGCGGGCAAGCGGATGGTGTTCGCCGTGGGGGTGGACTCCGCGTCCCAGCCCGAGGGCGGCCCCTCTGACGCGACGTTCGTCCTCCCCGACCACTACAGCGGCCCCGTGGCCGCCTCGGACGGCCGCACCCTCCAGGCCCACGACGGCGTCTTCTCCGACCACCTGAGCCCGTACGAGGTCGTTGCCTACCGGATCGGGTGAGTGCGGCGCAGCCAGGGGCGCGAGGATCCCCCGCCCTTCGGGCGGGAGGTGCCCCACCGCGACCAGCCCACCACTCGGGGAGGTCCGTCCCGCACACCGCGCCGGACCCCGTCAGTGGTGTGCTGGTCGCGCGGTTCCTCGCGCCCCCGCAGGCGCAGGTCAGCGACGCTGTCCGGGGATCCGTGAGTCGCGGAGGAGGCGCCAGGCCGCGGGTGGGCCCTCGCGGAGGTACCTGCGGGCGAGCCGCCGGGGCTCCCTGCTGAGGCGGTAGAGCCACTCGAAGCCCGACTCCCGCCACCGCTCCGGGACACGGTCCACCGCCCCCGCGAGGAAATCCGCGGAGGCGCCGAAGGCGAGGCCGACCCGGATGCCCGCGGCGGCGGCCTGCTCGGCAAGCCACCGCTCCTGCCGTGGCTTGCCCAGCCCCACGACCAGCAGCTGCACCCCCGCCGCCCGGACCTTCTCCGCCAACTCCCGTGCGCCGTCCGGCGATTCCAGCTCCGCACGCTCGGGCGCCCAGTACCCGCCCACGGTCAGGCCGGGGTACCGCTCCGCGAGAACCGCGGCCAGCGCGGCGTGCACCTGCGGCATGCCGCCGAGGAAGCCCACCACCGCGCCCATCGCCTCGGCGCGGGTCAGCAGCAGGGGGAGCAGGTCCGACCCGGTCAGCCGGGGCCACTGCCGCCCGGTCAGCCGGTTCACGCGCCACACCAGCGGCATGCCGTCGAGCAGCACCAACCACTCGGCGTCCTCCGCGTTCTGGGCCTCGATCAGGCCCGCGTGCGCGCCGCCGCTGCCGAAGTGGTGCACGTGGTCCACATTGGCCGAGGCGACGATCAGCGGGGGCAGCTCGTTGCCCCCGAGTCGCGCGTCGACCGCCCCCAGTACGTCGTCCAAGCCGACGGCATCCGCCGCGGTCCCACCCAGGATGATCCGCACGGGGCTCAGCGTGCCACGCCAACCGTCCGCCCGGGGGCGTTTTCTGACGGATGGCCAGGGCCGCGCCGGTGGCGGCGCCTATACTCCCCAGCGGGGGCCGTCGATTCCGGGGGGAACGCGTGAGCTCGAAGCAAAGCCGCGGCCTGGGAGCCCGGATCAGGTCAGGCGCGCAGCTCAGCCTGGTGAACACCGTCGTCATCCGGATCGGCAACTTCGCCGCGGGCGTCGTGCTGGCCCGCACCATGCTAGGGCCGGCCGAGTGGGGCCTGTACGCCCTGGCCGTCACCGTGCTCGGGGTGCTGCTGTCCTTCAACGAGCTGGGCGTCACGCTGGCGGTGATCCGCTGGGACCACCGGCCGCTGCGCCAGTTCGTGCCCACCGCCGTCACGGTATCCGTCCTGTTCAGCTGTGTCCTCTACGCCGCGCTGTACCTCTCCGCGCCGCAGCTCGCGCACCTACTCGGCTCCGCCGACGCGGTCCCGGTGCTGCGGGTGCTCTGCGTCTCGGTGCTGATCGACGGCTTCGCCTGCGTGCCGCACTCGGTCATGGCCCGGGAGTTCGCCCAGGGCAAGCGGCTGCTGCTGGACCTGCTGAACTTCCTGGTCACCACCGGCGTGACGCTCGGCATGGCGGACTCCGGGCACGGGGCGCTGAGCTTCGCCTGGGGCGCGTTCGCGGGCAACCTCACCGCGCTGGCCGGCTGCGCCGTGTACGTCCCCTGGGCGGTCCGGCCCGGCTGGGACCGGTCCACCGCACGCGAACTCGTGCGCTTCGGACTGCCGTTGGCGGGCACCAGCCTGCTGGTGATCGGCATGATCAACGTGGACACCTTCGTCGTCGGGGCCACCCTCGGCCCGGCCGCGCTCGGGCTCTACCAGATCGCCTTCAACGTCTCCTCCTGGCCGGTGCGCTCCATCTCGGAGGCCGCCCGCCGGGTCTCCTTCGCCGGCTTCTCCCGACTCGCCGACGACACGCGGCAGTTGGCCCACGGTTTCCGCCGCGGGCTGGCCCTGCTGATGGCCGCCGCGGTACCGCCGTGCGCGCTGCTCGGGGTACTGGCCAAGCCGGTGATCGTGACCGTCTACGGCGACGCCTGGGCCGCGGCCGCGGCCGCGCTGTCCTTCCTCGCGGTGCTCGGCCTGCTGCGGGTCGGCTACGAGCTGGCCTACGACTGCCTGGCCGCCGCGGCGCGGCAGCGCGACCTGCTGGCCGTCCAGGGCTGGTGGCTGGCCGCGTTGATCCCGGTGCTGATCGTCGCCGCGCACTGGCGCGGCATCCAGGGCGTCGGCATCGGCCATGTGCTGGTCGCCTCGGTCCTGGTCGCCCCGGCCTTCGCCTGGGCGCTGCAACGGGCCGGGATCCCGGCCCGGCTGCTGCTCCAGGCCTGCGGCCGCCCCTTCGCCGGAGGCGTGCTGATGGCCGCCGCGGCCTACGCGGTGCTGCGCCTGTGCGGCGGGGCGACCTGGGCGCTGTGGCCCGCGAGCGCCGTTGCCCTGTTGCTCTACCTGCCGGTGGTCTGGCCGCTGCGGCACGAGCTGCGTCCGGCGCCGCGGACCGCGCCGCTGGAGCCGGCGGGCGCGGGAGTATGACCACCACGCCGGACACCGGGACCACGAGGGGGAACTGACGGTGGATCTGCTCGCCGCCGCCAAGCGCGCACTGCGCCGCAGGGCCGGCTTCCTGCGCATCATGGAGGTCCGCAACAAGCTGCTGCTCTGGCCGACCGCCGTGGCCACCGGCCGCCGCGAGGACGCCGAGGTACGCCGCCTGCTCGGCGGCCTCCCGCCCCGGCAGGCCGTGGTCGCCACGGTGATCCCCACCTACCGCCGCCCCGAGGGCCTGGCCGCCGCGGTGCGCTCGGCGTTGGACCAGACCGTCCGCAACCACGTCGTGGTCGTCGTCGACGACGGTGCGGGCCTCGACGCCGCGGGCTTCGCGCTGCTGCCCGAGGACCCCCGGCTGGTCACCGTCTCACTGAGCGTCAACATCGGCGTCGCGGGCGTGGTGCGCAACGTCGGGCTGCGGCTCAGCGACTCGGAGTTCGTGGCCTTCCTGGACGACGACAACGTCTGGGAGCCCGACCACCTCGCTCGGGCGCTGGACGCGCTCACCGAGCCCGGCGGCCCGGAGGCCGTCTACACGGCCCTGCGCCGGCTGCACCCGGACGGCACCGAGCTGGACGTGCTCTCCGTCCCCTGGGACCGCAGGCACGCGGCCGAGGAGGGCTTCCTGGACACCAACGCCTTCGTCGCCCGCCGCAACCGCGACCTGCGGTTCAGCCGGCTGCGGCGGCACCGGGACGTGGTACCCCGCGAGGACTGGGAGCTGGTCTTCCGCTACAGTCGCCGCCGCCGCATCGCGCACCTGCCCGTCCCCACGGTCCGCTACCTGGTCAACCCGGCCAGCTACTGGTCCGCTTGGGGCCGGCAGCCGGGACCGGCCCCGGAGCCGACGGGCTGACGCCCCCTCAGATCCCGCGCCGCTTCCACGAGGCCCACCACAGCCTCTCCCGGACCTTGCCGTAGACGGCGGTGAGGACGAGCGGCTGCAGGTAGGGCATGGCCTTGGCGCCGATGCGGCGGCGCAGCTGCAGGCCCTTCCACTCGGGCAGGCTGCGGTAGTCCGGCCAGCACTCGGCGGCGAAGGCGACCATCTCCTCCTCCGGCACGACCGCAGTGCGACCCCGGTCGTAGGCGCGGACGGCGCGGCGCAGCGCGTTGCGGGCCAGCTTGCGGTGCACGGCGGCGTCCAACTCGGCCGCGCCCTCGATGCGTTCGCCGTGCTTGGCGAGCACCGACTCGTAGGCCGCACGGCACTGCCGCAGGTCGTCCATCTGGCCGCCGAAGGTGGTGGCGGACATGTTCTGCCCGTGCAGCCGGTAGTAGGCGGCGTCCGCGCCGCGGACGTGGCCGACATCGGCGTGGGCGGCCAGCCGCATCCACATCTCGATGTCGCCCGCGTGCGGCAACTCGGGGTCGTAGCCGCCGACCTGGCGCTGGAGCGAGGTGCGCACGACCACCTCGGGGGAGGTGATGCAGCCGTGGCCCTCGCGGAAGCGGCGGGCCAGCCACCACTGACCCGGGTAGACGTCCCAGCCGGTGCCGTCCCCGGTGCGGGCCGGGGGCAGCGGCTTGCCGTGCTGGAAGTGGATCGGGCGCCCGTAGGTGAAGCCCACCTCGGGGTGCGCGTCCATGAGCGCGGCGGCCCGGCGCAGTGCGCCGGGGACCAGCCGGTCGTCGGCGGAGAGCAGGACGACGTAGTCGCCGTCCGCCCATTCCAGCAGGCCCTCGTTGTAGGTGGCGATGTGCCCCTGGTTCTGCTGGTGCACCCGCACCTCGATCCGCGGGTCGGTCGCGGCCAGCTTCTCCGCGACCGCCCCCGAGCCGTCCGGTGAGGCGTCGTCGATGATCAGCACCTTCACGTCCACCCCCGGCTGCTCGTGCAGCGCGCTGCGGACGCAGTCCTCAAGGTAGTGCCCGTAGTTGTAGCAAGGGATGACGACGCTGACCGTACTCATTCCGGAATCCCCCCAGAAGTCGCATTCGCAGCCAGGGTAGCGGTCCAGTCCCTAGGATTTGGGGCGACGTCAGTACATGGGGGGAACCGTGAAGTCGAGCGTCGTCTCGATCGTCGTCGTCAGCTGGAACAGCGCCGCCGTGCTGCCGGGTCTGCTGGAGACCCTGGCGGACGGAATGGCCGGTACGGACTGGCAGTTCGTGCTCGCGGACAACGCGTCGGCGGACGACTCCGTCGCCGTGGTCCGGGCCGCGCTGCCGGACGCCCGCATCGTGCAGACCGGCCGCAACGCCGGCTACGCCGCCGCGATCAACGCCGCGGTGGCCGAGGTCCGCCCGGAAGGGCCGGTCCTCGTCCTCAACCCGG
Organism: Streptacidiphilus monticola; assembly: GCF_042658505.1. Classification (NCBI taxonomy): domain Bacteria; kingdom Bacillati; phylum Actinomycetota; class Actinomycetes; order Kitasatosporales; family Streptomycetaceae; genus Streptacidiphilus; species Streptacidiphilus monticola. The sequence continues at coordinate 5,693 of NZ_JBHSQJ010000088.1, forward strand.
ACATCCGGCTGCGGCCCGGTTTCGGCAAGGCCCTGCTGGCCGGCCTGGAGGCCGAGCCGGGCACCGGCATCGCCGCACCGCGGCTGCTCGGTGCGGACGGCAGCGTGACGCCGACCCTGCGCCGGGAGCCCAGCCTGCCGCGGGCGGTGGGGGAGGCCGTGCTGGGCAACATCCGGGCGGGGCGCTTCCCCCTGCTCGGCGAGATCGTCACCGACCCCGACGCCTACACCCGCCCGACCCGGGCCGACTGGTCGACGGGCGCGGCCCTGCTGGTCTCGGCGGAGTGCGCGGCGGCCTGCGGGCCGTGGGACGAGTCCTTCTTCCTCTACTCGGAGGAGACGGAGTACCAACTACGGGCCCGTGACCGGGGTTTCGCCACCCGACTGGTCCCCGGCGCGGTGGCGGTCCACCTGGAGGGCGAGTCCGAGGTGTCCCCGCGGCTGTGGACGCTGGTGGTGCTCAACAAGGTGCGCCTCTACCGCCGCCGCCACGGCCGGATGCCCTCCGCGCTGTTCCGGCTGGCGCTGCTGGTCCGCGAGGTGTCCCGGGGCTGGCTGGTCGGCCACGAGCGCAGCCGCGTCGCCGCTCGCGCACTTGTGCGACCCATCGGGCCGGTGGGGGGACTGGGGTGACGGTTCGTCAACCGGGGGCACCAGTTCTGCCGTGAAGGTGGCGGAAAGTCGCGCCACCGGGTGATGATGGCGGAGTGACAGCAGCGCGTCGTGCCATGGAACAACTGGCGACCTGGCCCGATCTGGTCACCGCCCCCTCCTCCTGCGGAACGGGCTCGGCGCTGCGCGCCGGCCACCGCGAACTCGTGCACATGCACGGCTCCCGCGAGGCCGACGTCCGCCTGACGGCGGATCTGATCGCCCGGCTGCACGACCAGTTGTCCCACTCGACGGCGGTGCGCCTGCACGACGACTCCGTCTGGGTCACCGTCCACCTGGACTGCGACGACGACGCGGACCTGCTGGTGACCCTGACCAGCCTCAGTCTTCAGGCCCACGCCCCCCGCCACCGGCTCATCCCCCGCCCGCCGCGCCCCCAACGCCTGGTCCCGGGCTGCAACCTGGGAAGAGTCGACATCCTTCGTTAGCGCCCCGGGAGGCTGCGCCTCCTGCCGGGGCTAACCGGCNGGAGGTCCGTCCCCGATCGACGGGCCGGACCTCCGCGAGGGGGTGGGTTGCTCGCGCAGTTCCTCGCGCCCCGGGAGGCTGCGCCTCCTGCCGGGGCTAACCGGCTTCGCCGGTGAGGCGGGCGAGTTGGACCTGGAACCAGTCCAGGCGGGCCTGCAACAGCGCGGCTTCCGCCGCCAGTTGGGGGACCAGCGCGTCGTCGTCCACCGTCGGGAACGGGGCGGGGGCGGTGCCGGCCGCAGGCTGCACGTGACTGGTCGTGGGGGGCAGGCGGTCGTCGCAGACGGCGACGAGGCGGCCGCCGGCGCGTTGGGCGTAGGCCGCGAACTCGAGCCAGGGGCGGTGGCCGACGCACTCGCCGCAGACGGACACCAGCGCGCGCCAGCCGGGGATGCCCTCGCCGCTGTCGGTCAGGCCCTGGGCGGGCAGGCCGCAGGCGCACCGGCCGACCGCCACCCGGGTGACCCGCTGCCGTTCGAAGCGCAGGCCGCGCTCGTGGCGCTCGTAGCGGCCGAGCACGAGCACCTCCAGGAGTACCGCGTTGCGGTACTCCGTGGCGCAGGTGAGCTCGATGGCGTCGAGGTCGCGGTGCAGGGCGTAGAAGCCGCAGGCGCACCAGCGCGAGGGCGCGCGGTGCCGACGGCCGTATGCGCACTCGGCCTCGTCGATCGGGCCGTAGACGATGTCCGAGCCCAGGGAGACGCCCCGGAACCCGACGCGGCTGCCGTCGGCCGAGAGCATCGCGTGGGCGATCTTGTAGCCGACCGGCGGCCGCTCCGGGCGCTCCGGCGCTCGACGCAGCCGCAGACGGGGCGTCAACTCCGGGTCAGCCTTCCGTGGTCACCGCAACGGGGTGGGGGGCGGCGGGGGTCTCCTCGGCGGCGGCCTCCGCGGGACGAGGCTGCGTGACCGGCGTGGCCGGGGCCTCCTCGAGGACAGACGTTTCGTTCTCTTCCGCATAGCCCCGGGCCAGCAGCTTTCCGAGCCTCATCACTACCCCCTGTGTCAGGTGTGCGATGGATGTGACGGTCTGTCCGTCCATGGTGACCCAGGTCCGCTGCTGTGAAAAGGGGACACCGTCCGCGAGCCCGCTGACCAGCGGCTGCGGATCCGCTACGGTGGGCCGAACGTGTTCACCGGGCCGTGTCGGCCCGGCCCGCGGCGGTACCGGGCAGTGCGGCCCGGCGTGCGGCGCCGCCGGGGCCGGGAGACCCTCCGCGCGGCCGGTCGTCGCTCGCGGCACGACGGGGTGCCCGGTTCCCCCACGCCCCCCGCGAGGTTGCGCGCCGATGAGGCTGACCCCCCACGAGCAGGAGCGCCTGCTGATCCATGTCGCCGCCGATGTCGCCCGGGCCCGCCGGGCCCGCGGCCTCAAGCTGAACCATCCCGAGGCGGTGGCGATCCTGACCGTCCACATCCTGGAGGGCGCCCGCGACGGACGGACCGTCGCGGAGCTGATGGAGTCCGGGCGGACGGTCCTGACCAGGGACGACGTCATGGAGGGCATCCCCGAGATGATCCGCGACGTCCAGGTCGAGGCGACCTTCCCGGACGGGACCAAGCTCGTGACGGTCCATGACCCGATCGGGTGAGACCGCACCGGGACCCACTGAGTCAGGCGAGTTGAGGAGGACACAGGTGCCAATCCCCGGAGAGATCCTGCTCGGTGAGGGGGAGGTCGGCCTCAACGCCGGCCGCCCGGTCACCCGGCTGCGGGTGCTGAACGCCGCCGACCGCCCGGTGCAGGTCGGCTCGCACTACCACTTCGCCGAGGCCAACCCGGGCCTCGACTTCGACCGCGCCGCCGCCCGCGGGCAGCGGCTGAACATCCCGGCCGGCACGGCCGTCCGCTTCGAGCCGGGGCTGCCGGTCGAGGTGGAGCTGGTGCCGCTGGGCGGCCGCCGCGAGGTGCTGGGGCTGCGCGGCGAGACCCCCGGGGCGGTGGACCGGTGACGGCGCCCGAGTTCGCGCTGCGGCTGTCCCGCCGCCGCTACGCCGACCTCTACGGACCCACCGCAGGCGACCGGATCCGGCTCGCCGACACCGACCTGCTCGTCGAGGTGGAGCAGGACCTGAGCGCGGGCGGCGACGAGGCCGTCTTCGGCGGCGGCAAGGTGATCCGCGAGTCCATGGGCCAGAGCCGGGTCTCCCGCGCCGAGGGCGCCCCCGACACGGTGATCACCGGGGTGGTGGTGCTGGACCACTGGGGTGTGGTCAAGGCCGACGTCGGCATCCGCGACGGGCGGATCACCGCCCTGGGCAAGGCCGGGAACCCGGAGACCATGGACGGGGTGCACCCGGACCTGGTCATCGGACCGGAGACGGAGGTGATCGCGGGCCAGGGCCGGATCCTGACCGCGGGCGGCATCGACGCCCACGTGCACTTCATCTGCCCCGAGCTGTTCACCGAGGCGCTCGGGTCCGGCATCACCACCCTCGTCGGCGGCGGCACCGGACCCGCCGAGGGCACCAAGGCGACCACGATCACCCCCGGCTCCTGGCATCTGGCCCGGATGTTCGAGGCGGCCGAGCAGTACCCGGTCAACCTGGGCCTGCTCGGCAAGGGCAACACGGTCTCGCTGGAGTCGATGCGGGCCCAGCTGCGCGCCGGGGCGCTCGGCTTCAAGATCCACGAGGACTGGGGCGCCACCCCCGCCGCGATCGACGCCTGCCTGCGCGTCTGCGACGAGTCCGGGGCCCAACTGGCGATCCACACCGACACCTTGAACGAGGCGGGGTTCGTCGGCGACACGCTCGCCGCCATCGCCGGGCGGGGCATCCACGCCTACCACACCGAGGGCGCCGGCGGCGGCCACGCCCCCGACATCATCACCGTGGTCTCCGAGCGGAACGTGCTGCCCAGCTCCACCAACCCGACCCGGCCGCACACCCGCAACACCGTGGACGAGCACCTGGACATGCTGATGGTCTGCCACCACCTCAGCGCCGACGTGCCCGAGGATCTGGCCTTCGCCGAGTCCCGGATCCGCCCGACCACCATCGCCGCCGAGGACGTGCTGCACGACCTCGGCGCCATCTCGATCATCTCCTCCGACTCCCAGGCCATGGGCCGGATCGGCGAGGTGATCCTGCGCACCTGGCAGACCGCGCACGTGATGAAGCGCCGTCGCGGCGCACTCCCCGGCGACGGCCGCGCGGACAACCTGCGCGCCCGCCGCTACGTCGCCAAGTACACGATCAACCCGGCGCGGGCGCAGGGCCTGGACGGCGAGATCGGCTCCGTGGAGCCGGGCAAGCTGGCCGACCTGGTGCTGTGGACGCCGGCGTTCTTCGGCGTCAAGCCGGACCTGGTGGTCAAGGGCGGCCAGATCGCCTGGGCGCAGATGGGCGATGCCAACGCGTCGATCCCGACGCCGCAACCGGTGCTGCCCCGCCCGATGTTCGGAGCGGTGGGCCGCGCCCCCGCCGCGCTCTCGCTCAACTTCGTGACGCAGCGGGCCCTGGACGACGGTCTGCCCGAACGCCTGGGCCTGGCCAAGCCGTTCACCGCGATCCGGAGCACCCGCGGGGTCAGCAAGGACGACATGGTGGAGAACTCGGCCCGACCCCACGTCACCGTGGAGCCGGACAGCTTCACCGTGCGCATCGACGGCGAGGTGGTCGAGCCGCAGCCCGCGGACGAACTGCCCATGGCCCAGCGGTACTTCCTCTTCTGATGGCCTCCCGTTCGGTACTGCTGACGCTGGCCGACGGCCGCTTCCCCGCCGGCGGGCACGCCCACTCCGGCGGGGCGGAGGCCGCGGTCGGGGCCGGCCGTGTGCGCGACGCGGCGACCATGGAGGCGTTCTGCCTCGGCCGCCTGCACACCTCCGGCCTGACC
>NZ_JBHSQJ010000089.1:0-28457 GCF_042658505.1 Streptacidiphilus monticola
GGGCGCGGGGCTGTGCGTGTGCGGCTTCGCCGTCCCGCCAGGGGCGCGAGGAACTGCGCGAGCGGCCCACCACCCACGGGGGTTCGACCGCGTGTGCGGGACGATCCTCCCCGGGTGGTGGGCCGGTCGCGCAGTTCCTCGCGCCCCTGAGGGTGCTGCCTGGTTGGTCGCGCCCGTGCGGCGGAGTCGCACATGTGTGGAGCCTCGCGCCGCTGAGGGTGCTGCCTGGTTGGTCGAGCCCGTGCGGCGGAGTCGCACAGGTGTGGAGCCTCGCGCCCCTGGGGTGCTACCCCAGAGTGCGCGTCAGCGCGAAGCGGTGGCCTGCAGGGGGGCGGGGTCGGAGACGAGCGCAGCGAGGATCTGCTCCACGCTGTCCTTCGCGTCGCCGAACAGCATGCTGCTGTTCTCGCGGAAGAACAGCGGGTTCTGCACGCCCGCGTAGCCGGAGGCCATGGAGCGCTTGAAGACGATCACCTGCTCCGCCTCCCAGACCTTCAGCACCGGCATGCCGGCGATCGGGCTGCCCGGGTCCTCCGTCGCGGCCGGGTTGACCGTGTCGTTCGCGCCGATGACCAGGACGACCGACGTGTCCGCGAAGTCGTCGTTGATCTCGTCCATCTCCAGCACGATGTCGTAGGGCACCTTCGCCTCCGCCAGCAGCACGTTCATGTGCCCGGGCAGGCGGCCGGCGACCGGGTGGACGCCGAACCGGACCTCGACGCCGCGCTCGCGCAGACGGCGCGTCAACTCCGCCACCGGGTGCTGGGCCTGGGCCACGGCCATGCCGTAGCCGGGGGTGATGATGACCGAGCGGGCCTGGGACAGCAGCTCCGCCGCTTCCTGGGCGCGGATCTCGCGGTGCTCGCCCTGTTCCTCGTCGCCGCCGCGCGGGGCCTCGATGCCGAAGCCGCCCGCGATGACGGAGAGGAACGACCGGTTCATCGCCTTGCACATGATGTAGGACAGGTAGGCACCGGAGGAGCCCACCAGCGCGCCGGTGACGATGAGCAGGTTGTTGTTCAGCAGGAAGCCCGCCGCGGCCGCGGCCCAGCCGGAGTAGCTGTTGAGCATCGAGACGACGACCGGCATGTCGCCGCCGCCGATCGAGGCCACCAGGTGCCAGCCGAGCAGCAGCGCCAGCACCGTCACCGCGACGATCAGGCCGAGGTTCGGCCCGGCCACGAACCAGACCGTGAGCGCCACGAACGCGGCCAGCGCGCCCAGGTTGAGGGCGTTCTTGCCGGGCAGCATCAGCGGCTTGGAGTTGATCCGCGCGGACAGCTTCAGGAAGGCGACGATCGAGCCGGTGAAGGTGACCGCGCCGATGAAGATGCCGATGAACACCTCGGCGTGGTGGATGCCGAGCAGGTCGTGCGCGATGGCCGTCTGCGCCGAGCCGTGGCGTTCGACCTCCAGGTAGCTGTTCCAGCCCACCAGGACCGCGGCGAGGCCGACGAAGCTGTGCAGCACGGCGATGAGTTCGGGCATCTGGGTCATCTCGACCCGGCGCGCCCGCCACAGGCCCGCGGCCGCGCCGAGCGCCATGGCGACCAGGATCAGGGCGACCGCCCCGGCGGAGATGCTCTTCGCGGCGACGACGATGGTGGCCACCAGGGCCAGGGCCATGCCCGCGATGCCGTAGACGACTCCGGCGCGCGAGGTCCGGTGCTGCGAGAGCCCGGCCAGGCTGAGGATGAACAGCAGGGCGGCGACCAGGTCCGCCGCGTGGGCGGCTGTCAGGGACGTCATCGGGCCTCAGCGCCTTTCCGGAGAGGTCGAGAACATCGAGAGCATGCGGCGGGTGACCGCGAAGCCACCGAAGATGTTGACGCTGGTGAGCAGGATGGCCACGGCGGAGAGGACCGTGACGACCATGCTCTCGTGGCCGATCTGCAGCAGGGCGCCGATGACGACGATGCCGGAGATCGCGTTGGTGACCGACATCAGTGGCGTGTGCAGCGCGTGGTGCACCTTGCCGATGACGTAGTAGCCGATGACCACCGCAAGGGCGAACACCGTGAAGTTCTCGGCCAGTTGGGCCGGGGCGAAGCCGACCAGCAGGAACATGGCGAGCATCGCGAGGCCGATCAGCGAGAAGCGGGCCCGGGCCGTGAGCCGGGGCTGCTTGGCCTCGACCGCATTCGGGGCCTCAGCCTTGGGCGCGGCGGCGGGGGCGGCCGAGACGGAGACGGGCGGCGGCGGCCAGGTGATCTCGCCGGCGCGGACCACGGTCACGGCGCGCTGCACGACGTCGTCGAAGTCCAGCGTCAGCCGGCCGTCCTTGCCCGGGGTGAGCAGCTTGAGCAGGTTGACCAGGTTGGTGCCGAACAGCTGGGAGGCCTGGGCGGGGAGCCGGGAGGCCAGGTCGGTGTAGCCGATCAGGGTGACGCCGTTGTCGGTGACCACCGCCCGGCCGGCCACCGTGCCCTCGACGTTGCCGCCCTGGGCGGCGGCCATGTCGACGACGACGCTGCCCGGCTTCATCGCGGCGACGTCCGCGGCGGTGAGCAGGCGCGGGGCCGGGCGGCCCGGGATCAGCGCGGTGGTGATGACGATGTCCACGTCCTTGGCCTGCTCGTGGTAGAGCTCGGCGGCGGCGCGGTCGTAGTCGGCCGACGTGGCCTTGGCGTAGCCGTCGGTGGACGCCTCCTGGGCCACGTTGACCGGGAGGTACTCGCCGCCCAGGGACTTGACCTGGTCGGCCACCTCGGGCCGGGGGTCGGTGGCGCGGACGATCGCGCCCAGGCTGGAGGCGGCGCCGATCGCCGCCAGGCCGGCCACGCCGGCCCCGGCGACGAGGACCTTCGCCGGGGGGACCTTGCCGGCCGCGGTGACCTGGCCGGTGAAGAAACGGCCGAAGACGTGCGCGGCCTCGATGACGGCCCGGTAGCCGGCGATGTTCGCCATGGAGGACAGCACGTCCATCGACTGGGCCCGGGAGATGCGCGGCACGGCGTCCAGGGCCAGGACCGTGATCGGGCGCGTGGACAGCGCCTCCAGCAGGTCGGCGCGCTGGGCCGGGGCGATCAGGGAGATGAGGGTGGCGCCGTCGCGCAGCTTCGCGATCTCGTCCGTCGAGGGCGCGTTGACCTTGAGGACGATGTCGGCCGCCCAGGCGTCGCCGATGCTCGCGCCCGCCTCGGTGTAGGCGTCGTCGGAGAAACCGGAGGCCGAGCCGGCCTCGGACTCCACCACGACCTCGTAGCCGAGGCCGAGGATCTGACGCACGGTCACCGGCGTCGCGGCCACCCGGGTCTCGCCGGCGGCGGACTCGGCGACTACGCCGACGCGCTGGGGCGGGGGCTGGGGTGGTTCTTGTGCGGACATGTCACGGGTCTCCCTCGTTGGAGGCTCGGATGATCGCGGCGCGGGGGCGCGCCGGGGGTTGTCGGTACAGGCGGCGGCAAGGGGGAACGGGAATCTCCTCCCCTTGACCGGAAGAAAGTACTCCTGTGCCGTCGCCGTGCCGATGGCCTGCGGAAGATCGGCTCGGTGACATGATTCACTCCGCCCGCTGCGGGCGGCTCACTCGGCCACGAGCACCAGCACCGCCTGGTCGTCGTCGCAGACCCCGCGGGCGAAGGCGTCGACCGCGCCGACGACCGCGTCCAGCAGCGCCTGCGCGTCGGCGGGCCCGGAGACGGAACGGAGCACGTCGGCCAGGCGCTCCTCGCCGAACATGTCGCCGGCCGGGTTGCGGGCCTCCAACAGGCCGTCGGTCACCAGGACGAGCGCGTCGCCGCTTCTCAAGTCCACGGTCTCCAGCGGGAGTTCGGGGTCCTCGGTGACGCCGAGCAGCTGGCCCACGGCCTCGGTGGGCCGCACCGTGCCGTCCGCGCGGCGCACCAGCGGCGCCGGGTGGCCCGCCTGGACCAGGCTGACCGCCATGCCGTCGCGCACCGGCCGCAGCTCGGCGTAGACCAGCGTGACGAAGCTCTCGCTGTCGGTCCGGTCCAGCAGGGCGTCGTTGACGGAGCGGGCGACCGCGTCCGGCGTCGGCAGCAGCGGGGCGACCGCGCGGGCGGTGTTGCGGACCAGGGCGGTGGTCGTCGCCGCGTGCGCGCCGCGGCCGCAGACGTCGCCGATCACCAGGCCCCACCAGTCGCCGGGGAGCGGGAACACGTCGTAGAAGTCGCCGCCGATGTCGAGCCCCTCGCCGGCCGGGCGGTAGGAGGCGGCCAGGCGGGCGCCGGGCACCTCCGGGAGCGCGGCCAGCAGCAGACCGGCCTGCAGGTCGCGGGCCAGCTTGGCGCGGCGGTCGTACTGGCGCGTGGTCTCGGCCCCGGCCGCGGCGGTGCGGGCCAGCTCCTCGGCGAGCGCGACCGTGCGCTGGTCGAGCGGTCGCTCGGCGGTGGCGAGCAGGGTGAGCGCGCCGAAGGTGTCGCCGCGCGCGGTCAGCGGCAGGCAGATCTGCCCGGTGACGGCGAGCCCCAACTCCGGCCAGGGACCGGCCGGGACGGTCCGGGTGACCTCCTTGACCCCGGTGGCGAGCACCCGCTCCACGGGCGAGTCGGCGGGCCGGGAGGCCAGCAACTGCCGGATCCGGTCCGGGAGTTCAGGGTCGACCGCGACGGCCGCGCGCCGGATCCGGCCCTCCTCGCGCACGTCGATCACGCAGACCGGGCCCAGCGCCGGAACCGCGAGGCGGGCCAGCTGCTGCAGGTTCTGCGGGAAGTGCGCCTCCTCGCTGACGGCGGTGCTGGTGCGCAGCACGAACGCCAGGTCGGCGCTGGCCTGCTGGACCTGCGCCTGGGCACGGCGCCTGGCCTGCTCGGCCCGGTCCCGCTCGATGGCCAGCGCGGCCGTGCGGGTGAACACGATGCTGAGGTCCAGGTCCTCCTCGCGCAGCTCCCGGGGGGTGCGGTGGTACATGGCGAAGGTGCCCAGCAGCTCCCCGGCGCTGGACATGATGGGCGAGGACCAGCAGGCCGCCAGCCCCGCGCGGAGCGCCGCGGTGCGGTAGCCGCCCTCCCACAGCGGGTCGCTCGCGATGTCCGAGACGACGACCATCTCCCGGCGGTAGGCGGCGGTACCGCAGGAGCCGGCGCCGGGCGCGATCGGGGTGCCGTCGACGGCCTTGTTGTAGCTGTCCGGAAGGCTCGGCGCGGCGCCGTGGACCAGCCGCCGCCCGGTCCCGTCCACCAGCAGCACCGAGCCGATCACCTTGGGGGAGAGCTTCTCGATGGCCCGGCACATGCCGTCGAGCACCTCCGGCAGGGGCGCGTCGCGGGCGATCTGTTCGAGCAGGGCCTGCTGCTCGGCGGCCAGCTTGAGCGCGGCGCGCTGCCGGGTGACGTCCACGGCGATGAAGGCGACGCCGGTGATCCGGCCGTCGGCGCGGCGGCGTGGCTCGAAGCTGAAGTCGAACCAGCGGCGGCGGGCCCGCCCGAGCGGCCCGAGCAGCACGTCTGCGCTGTGGGCGACGTAGGGCACGCCGTCGCGGTAGACCGCGTCGAGGATGTCGAGCAGCCCCTGGTGGACCAGCTCGGGCACGATACGGGCCACCGGCTGCCCGATCGAGCCCTCGCTCCGGGCACGGCCGACGACCTCGAAGAAGGCCTCGTTCGCGCCCTCGAGGCGGTGCTCGGGCCCGGCGAGGGCGGCGAAGACGACGGGGGCATGGGCGAACAACCCGGCCAGCTGGTCGGGCAGCGCGGCGGCGTCGGCGGAGCTTCTCATCGCGAACCTCCTTACCGTGCAGGTGCCCGCGATCAGCTCGTTCACCGTACCCATGCGCCGCAGGGGCCACAACGCGGCGGGACGCACGGATTCGGCGGCTGCCCCGGGTGGGCTCAGTCGAGCGGCAGCTCGGCCCAGATGACCTTGCCGGTGGCGGTGTAGCGGGTGCCCCAGCGCTCCGCGAACTGGGCGACCAGGAACAGGCCGCGGCCGCCCTCGTCGGTGGCCCGCGCCCGGCGCAGGTGCGGGGCGGTGCTGCTGGCGTCCGCGACCTCGCAGACCAGCCGCCCCTCGCGCAGCAGCCGGACCCGGATCGGCCCCTCGGCGTAGCGGATGGCGTTGGTGATCAGCTCGCTGAGGATGAGCTCCACGGCGAAGGCGAGCCCGGGCAGGCCCCAGGCGTCGAGCCTGGCGGCGACCTCGGCGCGGATCCCCGCCACCGCGGCGAAGTCGGTGGCGACGTCCCACTCGGCGACCTGGTCGGCCGTCAGCAGCCGGGTCCGGGCGACCAGCAGTGCGATGTCGTCCTGCTGACGCTGGTTCTGGCCGGGTGGCAGCAGGGAGTCCAGGACGGCGGCGCAGGTGCGCTCCGGGGAGCGGTCGCGGCCCTCCAGCGAGCGGCGCAGCCGCTCCAGGCCCTCGTCCAGGTCGTGCTGGCGGGACTCGACCAGGCCGTCGGTGTAGAGCACCAGCAGACTGCCCTCGGTGAGTTCCAACTCGGCTGTTTCGTACGGAAGTTGGGCAATGCCGAGGGGAGGTCCGGCGGGGACGTCGGGGAAGCGGACGGTGCCGTCCGGGGCCACCACGGCGGGCGGCAGGTGGCCCGCGCGGGCCAGGACGCAGCGCCCGGAGGCAGGGTCGTAGACGGCGTAGAGGCAGGTCGCGCCGGTGATCGCCGCGGTGTCCGCGGCGGCGGCCTCCGCGTCCAGCCGGGCCACCAACTCGTCCAGGTGGCCCAGCAGTTCGTCCGGGGCGAGGTCGAGGGAGGAGAAGTTGAGCACGGCCGTGCGCAGCCGCCCCATGGTTGCCGCGGCGTGCAGGCCGTGGCCGACGACGTCGCCGACGACCAGCGCGACCCGGCCGCCGGGCAGCGGGATGACGTCGAACCAGTCGCCGCCCACGCCCGCCTGGGCCGGCAGGTAGCGGAAGGCCGCGTCCACGGCGGCGGTCACCGACTCGGGCAGGGCGCGGGGCAGCAGGCTGCGCTGCAGGGTCTCGGCGAGGGCGTGCTCGCGGGTCCAGCGGCGGGCGTTGTCGAGGCAGAGCGCGGCGTGCGCGACCAGCTCCTCGGCCAGCCGGACGTCGTCCTCGGGGAAGGCCCCGGGTTTGAGCATCCGCCAGAAGTTGACGACGCCCATGGTCACGCCGCGGGCCCGGATCGGGACGGTGATCGCGGAGTGCACGCCGTAGGCGATGATCTGCTGGGTGTAGGCCGGGTTCTGCGCCTGCCACGCCGGGTCGTCGGCCAGTTCCGGCACCAGCGAGGTGCGGCCCTCACTGAGGCTGCGGGCGGTCAGCGAGTCGGGCGAGAAGAAGAGCACCCGGCCGACCGGGTAGAAGGGCGCGTCGGCGCGGATGCCGCCGCGGGCCACGCGCTGCATCCGCAGCTCCCCGGCCGGGGTCAGTTCGGCGCCCGCGAGCACCTCCTCGCCCAGGTCCACGGTCACGAAGTCGGCGAAGCCGGGGACGGCCGAGTCGGCCAGCTCCTGGGCGGTGCGGGTGACGTCGAGGGTGGTGCCGATGGCACGGGTCGCCCGCTGGAGCAGCCGCAGCCGGCCCCGGGCCTCGTCGGCGGCCCCGGACAGCGCCTGCAGCTCGGTGGAGTCGCGCAGGGTGGCCACCCGGCCGGCGGGTCCGCCGTCGCGGTCGGTCGAGCGGACGTTGACCAGCAGCAGCCGGTCACGGGTCGTCAGCAGGCGGTCGGAGACGGCCTCCTGGGACGCGAGCCAGGACGTCAGGGCGCGCGGCAGGTCGAGTTCGGCGAGGGGCTTGCCCTGGGAGTCCGGGCCGAGGCCGAGCAGCCGCCGGGCCTCGTCGTTGGCGAGCAGCAGCCGGCCGCCGCCGGAGAAGATCACCACGCCCTCGCGGACCGCGTGCAGGACCGCGTCGTGGTGCTCGTACATCCGGGTCAGCTCGACCGGCCCCAGCCCCCGGGTCTGGCGCCGGAGGCGGCGGCNCTCACCAGCCCGGTGCCGACGGCGGACAGCGCGAGGGCGCCTGCGGCGCCCCCGAGGAGCAGCGGGAGCTCGCGGTGAGTGGCCCCGGAGATGTTGCTGAGGGTGACACCCGCCGAGACCAGGCCGACGACCTGGTGCACCGGGTTCTCGACCGGGACGATCGCCTGGACCAGCGGCCCGATCGTCCCGTTGACCTGCTCGACCACGGGCTGCCCGGCGAGGGCGGGGGCGATGTTGCCGACGAACTTCTTGCCGATCCGGTCGGGGAGGGGGTGGGTGTAGCGGATGCCGCGGGTGTTGGTGACGACGACGAAGTCGACGTTGGCGGCGACGCGGGTGGCCTCGGCGCGGGGCTGCAGGATCGCGGTGGGATTCGGGGAGGCGAGGGCGGCGACGATGCCGGGGGAGTTGGCGAAGGTCTGCGCGACGGCGAGGGAGCGGTCGCGGGCCTGCTGCGTGGAGTCGTGCTCCGACTGGAGCAGGAGTTCCGCGACGGCGGCGGCGGTGAGCAGGGCGACGATGAGCAGCTGCAGCACGAGCACCTGGCCCGCGAGGCTGCGGGAGCGCAGCCAGGAACGCGCCCGGCCCCGCAGTCCCGAGGCAGGCGTTCCGCCCCGACGCCGGGGGCTCTCCACGTGCGCGGCTCCTCCCATCCACAGCTGACCCCCGGCCCCAAGCCTCACCCGCGCGCCCCGCCCCTGCACCCCGACGAGTCCCATGCCCCCCGCGCGTCGTCTGCCCTCCGGGTCGCCGGGCACCGGCCATCCGCCCATGCCTCGGCTTTCGGCGGTGCTGCCTTGGGCCGGGCTCGGCTTCGGTGCTGCCTTGAGCCGGGCTCGGCTTCGGGGGTGCGGCCTTCGGCCGGGCCCGCCTTCGGGGGTGCCGTCGCGAGGGCGACCGCGGAGGCGAAGCTGGAGGTGGTGCTCGCGGAGGACACCCGGACGCCCGGGGAGGGCGAATGGGGGCGGCCTGCGCGGCGGTTCGCGTTCCGTGCTGTCGCACGGACGCGCGCCGGGGCGGCGCACCCGCGCATGGCGGGTCACAGACCTGAGGCGAGCTCGAATCGCCCGCCACGAACTCGCCGTCCCGCCAGTGGGCCCGGAACCGGCCGCGTACTGCGCCAACGGACAGACGCGGAACGGCGGATGAGCACACGGCAGGAGACGCGGGAGGCGCGCCCCACTCCGGGCCCTGGAGCGGCGGTCCGCAGGGGACCGCTCACTGGGTCATGTACATCTTGTCCATGAACTCGAGGATCTGCTGGTCCGTCAGGCGCTGACCCTCGCGGTGGCCGGACGCCAGGTCCACCTCGCTGATCATGCCGACCAGCCGCTCGTTGTCGATCACGGGAATGCGGCGGATCTGGTGCTGCTCCATCTTCCGCAGCACCGTCTCCATGTCGTCGTCCGCCCGCACGCAGTGCAGGTGGCCGGCCAGGTCGCGGGCCTTCGTCGCGCCCGGGTCCTTGCCCTCCGCCAGACATCGCAGCACGATGTCGCGGTCGGTGATGATGCCCATCAGCTTCTGGTTCTCGCCGCAGATCGGGAGGGCGCCCACCTGGTGGTCGCGCATCATCCGGGCGGCGTCGAGCAGCGACTCGTTCTCGCCGACGCAGACGGCGCCGGCATGCATCACATCACGAGCCTTCGTCATCGAAGACCTCCTTGCCGGACCCCTCCGCGGCCGCCGGTCTGCGGCCGGCACTGGGTGGGAGAGGGGTTTCCGCTCCTCACCCTAGGGACTCGGGCCGGTCGCCGCGCGGCGGCGGGACCGACCGGGTCGCGGCCTGTTCATTGCCCTGCTCGGCACAGAGCCAACTGCCGTCGCAGACCTAGCAGTTGAGCGAACGCGACGGCACCGCTGCGGCCCGCAGGGCGGCACCTCGGCACCGCTCGCGGCGCGGCGGCGGGGCGGCAGGGTCGGCTCTCAGCGCGCCCACGAGAAGACCAGCCCCGCCGTCACGGCTCCGACGAGGGCGCCGACGACCGTCTGTGCGGCGGTGTGGTCCCGCAGCACCACCCGGGACCAGGAGACGACGGCGACGACCGCCAGCCCGCACCACCACCAGGCGCTCAGCGCCAGTGCCAGCATGGCCACGGCGCCCGCCGTGACGGCCGCGTGGATGCTGACCTTCCAGCGCAGGCCGGCGGTGATGCCCAGGATCGGGACCAGCGTCGCCAGCATGGCGACCAGCATCGCGGACAGGTCGCGCGGGGCGCCGAGCACCAGCATCAGCACCAGGCCCGCCACCACGCTCAGCGCCACCAGCGGCAGGACGACGGACCGCTTGGACCGGTCGCCGACATAGCGGTCCTCGACCCGCCCGCGCCGCATGCCCAGGGTGATCAGGCCCTGCGGGATCACGCCCGCGAACAGGGCCGCCAGCAGACCCCAGCCGACGCCGGACCAGTGGTGGCGCAGCGCGCCGAAGAGGACCAGCACCCCGACGATGACGTTCTGCGGATCGACCGCGCGGGTCACCGTCCGCGCCAGGCGCGCGGCCGCCCCCGCCCGCTCGGCGTCCCGGGCGGTGGTGCCCGGTGCGGGCTCGGTCTGCGTCATGCGGAGGTCCCCCTGCTGCTCACTCGTGCGACACGGTCAGGTCGGCGAGCAGCAGGGTAGCCGGGGGCTGCTGACGGGGCGTCAGCGGGCGGCGCCCCGTCGTCCCGGGCGGTCAGGCGTCCGCCACGACCGCCTTGACCGGGGCGCCGGACTCGATGGTGCGGCTGACCGTGCAGAGCTTGTCGTGGGAGGTGGTGACCGCGCGGGGCAGGATGGCGCGGGCCCGGTCGCCGCCCTCGCCCTCGGGGAACGCGACCGTGAAGGTGACCTGAAGGTCCGTCATCCGGTTGCCCTGCTCGTCGCTGATCTTGTGACCGGTGACCGTCACCGTGAAGCGGTCCGGCTCCGCGTGGCGGGAGGTGGCCACGTCCACGTCGGCCGCCGTGCAGCCGCCGATGGCGGCGAGCAGCAGCTCGACCGGGGAGAACTCGGCGTCGCCCGCGGTGCCGAAGGCCAGGGTTCCGCCGCGGGCGTTGGTCGCGGTGTAGTGCCCGGTGGAGGTGCGCTCGACGGTGATGGAGCGGAGGGTGTCGTCGGTCATGGGCACGACCCTAACCCCCGGTGGCTGCCCCGGCGGTGGCAGCCCAAGCTGAACCCATGAGCGATGACAAGGTGATCGACGCCTGGACCGAGCGGCTGCGCCGGGAGGCGCCCGGGCTCTCCGCCGAGCAGGCGCGCGGTTTCGTCCACGACCTGTACTTCGCGGCCCAGCGGGCCCTCGACGAGGAGCAGGCGGAGGCGGACCTGGAGCGGGACGAGTAGCCGGGTTCCATGCGCGCGGTGACGCGGTTTCACCTGATCCGGTGATCTCCGCCCCGGGTCGCCCGGACGGCCGCGGCGCGTCGGGTTGACTCGGGGTCAGGGAGAGCGGACGGCGCGGGGGAGGGCCCGGCATGGGGGAGCGGAGTCGGACGGCAACGGTGGCGCTGCCGCGCCAGCGGACCGGGACGCGGCCTGCGGTGGTGGGCGTCGCCCTGGATCGACGAGCGGGCGCGGGCGGGCCGCTCCCGCCGGCCGTGGCGACCGCCGCGTCGCTCGCGGCGGCGTGGCGGTCCGCCGCCCGGGCCGACCAGGTGCCCGCCGGGATACCCGGCCTGAGCGGCCGTCGGCGCACGGCCGCCGGCCGCTCTCCCGGGAGGGTGGCGAAACGATTCGGCGCGACGCTGGGGCCCGGCGGGGTCGGGCTGGTCACCGCGGCCGTCGATGCGGTCGTGGCCCGCCACTTCGCGGCGGCACCGGCCGCACACGCCGGCCTCTTCCTGGCCCTGGCCCTCGTGGGTCTGCTGCTCCCCCTCGCGGCGGGCTACCGATTCGCCCGCGCCGCCCGGCACGGGCGCGGCGGCGCCGGGCAGGCGGCGGCGTGCGCGGCGTTCGCCTACGCGGGCGCGCTCCTCGCCTTCGGCGTCCTCGGCCTGGTCCTGCTCAACGACCTCGGCGCCCGCCTGAGTCCGCCACCCCACTGACCGAGGGCCGGGGTAACTTGGGCCCGGTGACGGAGGATTGGCGGCGGGACCGCATCGGCAGCGCGCTGCGCGGCACGAACCCGACGGTGCTGCGCCGACTGGACGCGGGCTTCGCGGTGCTCGGGGACGTCCAGTTCCTCCCCGGCTACGCGGTGCTGCTCGCGGACGACCCGGGAGCGCAGCGCCTCACCGACCTGCCGAGGCCGCGCCGCGCCGCGTTCCTGGCGGACCTGGACCGGCTGGGCGAGGCGGTGGAGCGGGTCTGCGGCCGGCTCGACCCCGCGTTCCGGCGCGTCAACCTGGAGATCGTCGGCAACACCGACCCGTTTCTGCACGCGCACATCTGGCCGCGGTACGCCTGGGAGCCCGCCGAACACGTCGCGCGTCCGGTCTGGCTGTACCCGCGGGAGCGGTGGAGCGACCCGGCCACCGCGCTGGGCCCGCGGCACGACGTCCTGCGCGCGGCGCTCACCGCCGAACTGGACCGGCCGGCACAGCAGGGGGACTGACGCCGAGTCAGCCCCCGCTCACGCCGGTGCCCCCGGATGGGCGGGGGCACCGGCGTGGGGTGTCAGCCCAGCTGGTCGAGGGCGATGGAGAAGGCCGTGGCCGCGAGGCCCGTGGGGTCGGGGGAGCGGTCGTGGCAGCGGCGCAGGGCGTCCGCGATGGTGCGGGAGACGTCGTCGAAGACGGCGGCGTCGGTGACCTGGGTGGTGGTGCCGTCCATGAGCAGGGCGAAGGTGCGGGCCATGCCGCAGTTGGCGAGGAAGTCGGGGATGACCGCCACGCTCTTGTCCGCGTGCTCGTAGGTCGGGCCGTAGAAGATCTCCCGGTCCGCGAAGGGCACGTTCGCACCGCAGGCGATGACCTCCAGGCCGGCCGCGGTCAGCCGGTCCACCTGCTCCTGGGTGACCAGGCGGGACGCCGCGCAGGGGAGGAAGACCTCGGCGCCGGTGTCCCAGATCCGGGCGTCGGTCTCCGCGAACGGCAGCATGCCGTCCGCCTGCAGGGTGTTGCCCCGGCGGTTCAGGAACAGCTCGCGGACCTCCGCCTCGCCCAGGCCCTGCGGCACGAGGAGCCCGCCGTCGCGGTCGATGACGCCGACGATCCGCGCCCCCGCCCGGGCCGCGTAGTACGCGGCGGCCGCGCCGACGTTGCCCCAGCCCTGGACGACGACCCGCTTCCCCGCCAGCTCCCCGCCGTAGGTGGCGTAGTAGTGGCGGACCGACTCGGCGACGCCCCAGCCGGTGATCAGGTCGGAGACCGTCCAGCGGCGGGCCGGGTCGGGGGAGAACCGCGGGTCCTCGACGACCTTGGCCACGCCTTGCCGCAACTGGCCCACGCGGCGCACCAGTTCGCGGTCCCCGGGGCCGTAGTGGCCCTGGACGACGCCCTCCTGCGGGTGCCACAGGCCCAGGGCCTCGGTCAGCGGGACGACCTCCGCCATCTCGTCCACGTTGAGGTCGCCGCCGGTGCCGTAGTAGCTGCGCAGCAGCGGGGTGATCGCCTGGTACCAGCGGGTCAGCACGCCCTCCTTGCGCGGGTCGCGCGGGTCGAAGTCGATGCCCGACTTCGCGCCGCCGATGGCCGGGCCGGAGACGGTGAACTTGATCTCCATGGTCTTGGCCAGCGACTCGACCTCGTGCCGGTCGAGGCCGGCCCGCATCCGGGTGCCGCCGCCGGCCGCGCCGCCGCGCAGCGAGTTGATGACGACCCAGCCCTTGGCCGGGGTCTCGGTGTCGTGCCATTCGAAGACGATCTGCGGGGCCTTCGCCTCGAACTCGGCCAACTGGGCCTTCACGACTGCTCCTTGGGGTCTTGCTGGGAAAAGTGGGGGTGGTCGGCGGCGGGCAGGATGCGGCCGGCGACCTCGCCGAGGCCGATCCGGGTGCCGTCCGGGCCGGGGGCGGTGGCGGAGATGACGACCTCGTCGCCGTCCTCCAGGAAGGACCGGGTGGTGCCGTCCGGCAGGGTGATCGGGTCCTGGCCGCCCCAGCTGAGCTCCATCAGGGAGCCGCGCTGGTCCTTCTCGGGGCCGCTGACCGTGCCGGAGGCGAACAGGTCGCCGGGGCGTACGGTCGCGCCGTTGACGGTCATGTGGGCCAGCATCTGCGCCGGGGTCCAGTACATCGACGCGTACGGCGGCCGGGAGACGACGTGCCCGTTGAGGCGGACCTCCAGGTCCAGGTCCAGGCCCCACGGCCGGCCGCCGGTCAGGTACGGCAACGGCTGCGGGGCCTGGACCGGCGGCGCCACCCTGGCGTGCTCGAGAGCGGCGAGGGGGACGACCCAGGGGGACACGGAGGTGGCGAAGGACTTGCCCAGGAAGGGGCCGAGCGGCACGTACTCCCAGGCCTGGATGTCCCGCGCGGACCAGTCGTTGACGAGGCAGACCCCGAAGACGTGGTCGGCGAAGTCGGCCGGGGCGAGCGGCTGTCCGGGCTCGGTGCCCGCGCCGACGACGAAGCCGACCTCGGCCTCGATGTCGAGGCGGCGGCACGGCCCGAAGCCGGGTGCCGCGTCGGTCGGGGCCTTGCGCTGGCCGTTCGGGCGCACCACCGGCGTGCCGGAGACCACGACGGTGCCGGAGCGGCCGTGGTAACCGATGGGGAGGTGCTTCCAGTTGGGGGTGAGCGGTTCCGAGTCGGAACGGAACATCCGGCCGATGTTGCTCGCGTGGTGCTCGCTGGCGTAGAAGTCCACGTAGTCGCCCACGGCGAAGGGCAGGTGGAGGCGCACCCGGTCGAGGGGGAGCAGCGCCGGCTCCACCGTGCCGCGCCACCGCTCGTCCGTGAGCAGCTCGGTGACCCGGGCGCGGACCTCGTCCCAGCGTGAACGCCCCTGCGCCAGGAAGCCGTTGAGCGCCGGCTCGGCGAACACCGGGTCGTCCAGCGCGGCGGCCAGGTCCAGCACCTGGTCGCCGATGCGGACGCCGACGCGCGGCGCGGCGTCCGCGGTCGAGAACACCCCGTAGGGCAGGTTCGTCAGACCGAAGGGCGTGCCCTCCGGTACGGCGAGCCAGGTCATGCGTCAGTCTCCTCGGGGCGGCGCACCAGGCCCAGTGCGGTCAGGTCGGTGATCGGATCGGTGATGCTGCAGGTCCCGAAGGACACGAAGCGGCCGCGCGCGCGGGCCAGGCGCCCGTCCTCGGCGGCGACGGCGGCCCGGCGGGCCACCTCCTGGTGCGAGCGCTCGGCCAGGAGCGCGGCCAGCTCGGCCTCGTCCGCGCCGTGCAGGGCGGCGTCGGTGGCGAGCAGGACGTTGAGGAAGCCGTGCTGCTCCAGGTCGCCGTCCGTGTGCCGCACGGCGTGGTGCAGTCCGGCGGTGCACTTGAACGGCAGCTCTCGCTCGACGGCGGCGAGAATCGAGCGGGCCAGCTCGGCCTCGTCCGGATGCGCCTGCGGGACCAGGCCGCCGGTGCGGAACTTGGCCCGGTGCCGGGTTCCGGCGAGGGCGTCGAGGACGTCCGTGCGGCGGGTGTCGCGCGGCACTTCGAGGTAGCCGGTGACGTTGTCGGGCAGCTGGGCGTCGAGGGCGGCCACGGCCTCGGCGGCCGGGACGGACTCGGGCAGCACGACCTCCACCGCGACCAGCCGCCCGAGCGGGTGGCGCGCGAAGGCGTCCAGCACGGGGGCCAGGGCCGACGGTCCGTCAGGAACCGTCAGGCTCAGGTCCACTGGGGCCGCCACCTCGCCGGCCCGGGCGGCCGGGCAGACGAAGGAGCCAACGAACGGGGCGTACCAGGACGCGCGATGGGCCTGGTGCGCCGGGACGGCCTGGGGCAGCGGCAGGTCGCCGGGCGGGAAGACGGCGGCGTCGTCCAGGAGCCCGTGGAGTGCCTCTTCGGCGAGTGCGCTCATGACGGCGTACCTCCCTGCCGGGCCCAGGTCCAGGCGTACTCCGGATCCTCCGACGGCTGTCCGGCGAGGCCGAGTTCGAGCGGGCGGAAGGTATCCACCATGACCGCCAGCTCGTCGAAGAACTCGGCGTCCAGCGAGCGCTCGACGGCGCCCGGCTGCGGGCCGTGCGAGTGGCCGCCGGGGTGCAGCGAGACGCTGCCCTGCCCGATCCCCGAGCCGCGGCGGGCCTCGTAGTTGCCGCCGCAGTAGAACATGACCTCGTCGGAGTCCACGTTGGCGTGGTAGTAGGGCACCGGCACCGCGAGGGGGTGGTAGTCCACCTTGCGCGGCACGAAGTTGCACACCACGAAGTTGCGGCCCTCGAAGACCTGGTGCACGGGCGGCGGCTGGTGGACGCGCCCGGTGATCGGCTCGAAGTCGGCGATGTTGAAGGTGTACGGGTACAGGCAGCCGTCCCAGCCGACCACGTCGAAGGGGTGGCGCGGCTGGACGTGCACCGTGCCCGCCTGTCCGCCCGGGCCGGAGCCGCGGTGGCGGACGTACACCTCGGTCTCGCCCTCGGCCACGACCAGCGGCTCGGCCGGGCCGTGCAGGTCGCGCTCGCAGTAGGGCGCGTGCTCCAGCAACTGCCCGTAGCGGGACAGGTAGCGCCTGGGCGGGGCGATGTGGCTGTCCGCCTCGATCACGTAGGCCCGCAGCGGTGCCCCCGGGTCGGGGAGCCAGCGGTGCGTGGTGCCGCGCGGCAGCACCACGTAGTCGCCGGAGCGGACCGGCAGCACGCCGAACGTCGTCTCCACCGTGCCGCCGCCGGACTCGACGTAGACGCACTCGTCGCCGACCGCGTTGCGGTACAGCGGGCTCGGCGCGTCGGCGGCCACATAGGACAGCCGCACGTCGGCGTTGCCGAGCACCAGGCGGCGGCCGGTCACGACGTCCACGGGCGCCGCCGGCTCCGCCGGCACCCCGGGGAAGAGGGCGTGCAGGCGGAAGTGCCGGGGAATCAGCGGGGAGTTGGGGACGGTGCGCTGGTCGGGCAGCTCCCAGGAGCGGGCACCGACCAGCGCCGAGGGCACGCCCTCGTGGTAGAGCAGCGAGGAGTCGGAGGAGAAGCCCTCCTCGCCGACCAGCTCCTCGTAGTAGAGGCCGCCGTCCGGTCGGCGGTGCTGCGTGTGGCGCTTGGGCGGGACGTGGCCCACCCGGCGGTAGTACGGCATGTCGGGGCGTCTCCTCCGCAGCCTCAGAAGTTGCCGCGCTTGGCCTGCTCGCGCTCGATGGCCTCGAACAGCGCCTGGAAGTTGCCCTTGCCGAAGCCGAGCGAGCCGTGACGCTCGATCAGCTCGAAGAAGACGGTCGGGCGGTCGCCGATCGGCTTGGTGAAGATCTGCAGCAGGTAGCCGTCCTCGTCGCGGTCGACCAGGATGCCGCGGGAGGCCAACTCCTCGATGGGGACCCGGACCTGGCCGATCCGGGCGCGCAGCTCGGGGTCGGTGTAGTAGGTCTCGGGGGTGGACAGGAACTCCACGCCGTGGGAACGCAGCACGTCCACGGTGGTGATGATGTCGTTGGTGGCCAGGGCCAGGTGCTGGACGCCGGGGGCGCGGTAGAAGTCCAGGTACTCGTCGATCTGCGAGCGCTTCTTGCCGACGGCGGGCTCGTTCAGCGGGAACTTGACCCGGTGGTTGCCGTTGGCGACCACCTTGCTCATCAGCGCCGAGTACTCGGTGGCGATGTCGTCGCCGACGAACTCGGCCATGTTGGTGAAGCCCATGACGCGGTTGTAGAACTCCACCCACTCGTCCATGCGGCCGAGTTCGACGTTGCCCACGACGTGGTCCAGGGCCTGGAACAGGCGCTTGGGCTCGCCGGCCGCCTTGGTCCAGCCACCGCTGCGGGCGACGTAGCCGGGGAGGTAGGGGCCGGAGTAGCGGGACCGGTCGACCAGGGTGTGCCGGGTCTCGCCGTAGGCGGCGATGGCGGCCATGCGCACGGTGCCGTTGTCGTCGCTGACGTCGTGCGGCTCGACCAGGACGGTCGCGCCCTGGGCGCGGGCGTGCTCGATGCACTTGTCCACGTCCGGGACCTCCAGCGCGATGTCGACGACGCCGTCGCCGTGGCGGCGGTGGTGGTCGAGCAGCTCGCTCTCGGGGTCCACGCCGCCCTTGAGCACGAAGCGGACCGCGCCGGAGCGCAGCACGTAGGCGTGGTGGTCGCGGTTGCCGGTGGTCGGCCCGGAGTAGGCGACGAGCTCCATGCCGAAGACGGCCTGGAAGAACAGCGAGGCCTGGGTGGCGTTGCCGACCGACCAGACCACGGCGTCCCAGCCGGTGACCGGGAAGGGGTCCCGCTCGGCGTCGTACTCCACAAGACCGACCAGCTGACGCAGCTGCTGGAGATCGAGCTCGGCGAGCTTCTCCTGGCTGGTGAGAGTGTCCTGGATGGTCACGCTTGGTCCTCCTCGACTGAGCGTCTGCCTCGTTGGGCACAGAGCACACCTCACCGAGCCGGGCTGCACAAGAGTTGGCTTCCCGGCTGATCATCATGCTTGATCTGCCCAGTCATCCGCCCGATCCACTGGGCAGATTGACCAGTAGTTCGGGCAAGGTGACCCTAAGCGGCGTGACGGGACGTCAGCGCGGCGGACGGTCGCTGCGCCGTGCGCCCGAAACGCCGCCGCCGGGCGGCGCGGCAGCAGGGAAGCCGCCTTCGGGCGGGCGCGGGCGGGCGGTGCCATGATGGTGCCGACCCGCCGCGCCGCCCGGACGGAGGAGGCAGGATGGCGATCATCTCCCGCGGCTTCCACGGGCGTCCCCGCCCGTCCGACGGACGGCTGCCGCCCGGTCAGTACGAGACGCGCGACTTCCCGGTCCTGTCCGCCGGACCCACCCCCAGGATCGACACCGACCGCTGGGAGCTGACGGTCACCACCGAGACCGGCGACGTCCGCCGCTGGACCTGGGCCGAGCTGCGTGCCCTGCCCGCCGAGCGGCTCACCGTGGACCTGCACTGCGTGACCAAGTGGTCCAAGTTCGACACCCACTGGGAGGGCGTCAGCCTGGACACCCTCCTCGCCGACCTGGAGACGGCCGCGGACTACGCCCTGGTCCACTCCTACGGCGGCTACACCACCAACCTCCCGCTGGCCGACCTGCTCGACGGGCGCGCGTGGATCGCCTACGGGTACGGCGGACGCGAGCTCCACCCCGAACACGGCGGCCCGGCACGGCTGTTGGTGCCCCACCTGTACCTGTGGAAGTCGGCGAAGTGGGTGCACGGCATCCAGCTGCTGCTCCAGGACGAGCCGGGGTTCTGGGAGAGCGCGGGCTATCACGACTACGGAGACCCATGGCGCGAGCAGCGGTACCAAGGCGACTAGGCGACCGCCTGCGCTGGCGCGTCGCCACGCTCGTGGCCCGGCGCGAGGAGACGCCCGTGGCGACCACGCTGGTCCTGGAGGTCCCCGACTGGCCCGGGCACCTGCCCGGCCAGCACGTGGACGTGCGGCTCACCGCCGAGGACGGCTACAGCACCCAGCGCAGCTACTCGATCGCCTCCGCACCCGACGGCGACCTGGTGCAGCTGACGGTCCAGCAGGTCGCCGACGGTGAGGTCTCCCCGTACCTGGCACGGGAGTTGCGCCCGGGCGACCTGCTGGAGCTGCGCGGACCGGTCGGCGGCTGGTTCGTCTGGCGCGCCGCCGAGCCCGAGCCCGTGCTGCTGGTCGCCGGCGGCTCGGGGATCGTCCCGCTGATGGCGATGATCCGCACCCGGCGGACGCTCGGCGGCCGGGCGCCGTTCCGGCTGGTGTACTCGGTCCGCATCCCCGAGGACCGGCTCTACCGGTCCGAACTGCAGCGCCCCGACCCGGGCGTGGACGTCGCCTCGCTCTACACCCGGCGGGCTCCCGACGGCTGGCCCCGCCCCCCGGGGCGGCTGACCGCCGACGACCTGGCGGGCGCGGGCTGGCCGGTGGAGTTCGCCCCCAGCGTCTACGTCTGCGGCCCGACGGGCTTCGTCGAGCACGCCGCCGACCTGCTGGTCGACCTGGGCCACGACCCGCAGCGGATCCGCACCGAACGCTTCGGCCCCAGCGGAGGCTGACATGGAGCACATCTACGCAGAGGCGGGCCCCGACGAGGACGCCTACGAGGACGGCAACGCCCTGGCCGGTCCGCTCGCCGAGATCTTCGCCGTCGACGTCACCGCCGCGGAGGGCCGCTGCACCGGCTGCGGGCGGACCGGACCGGTGGCCGCGCTGCGGGTGTACCGGCACGCGCCCGGACTGGTCGCCCGCTGCCCGGGCTGCGAGCAGGTCGTCCTGCGGCTGGTCCGCGGCCGCGACGCGGCCTGGCTGGACCTGCGCGGGACCTTCGCCCTGCACATCCCGCTGCCCGACTGACCGCTGCGGGGGGCGACTTCGGCGCTCCCGAAAGAATTCTCCGCGCCCGTGTCGATCCGCGCGCTTCCCGTTCGACCTAGGGATGATCGGGCCCGGACAGCGGACCCGGCAGCGCACGAGGAGACACGACCATGAAGTACATGCTGATCATGAGGGCGGACGAGAAGGCCATGGCGTCGATGGCCGACGCGGACTTCAACCAGATGCTGGAGACCGTGGGCCGCTTCAACGAGGAGCTGATCCGAGCCGGGGTGCTGCTCGCCGCCGAGGGCCTGGGCGACGCCGCCGAGGGCGTGGTGGTGGACTTCTCCACCGAGCCGCCGCTGGTCACCGACGGGCCGTACGGGGAGGCCAAGGAGCTGTTCGGCGGCTTCTACATCCTCAACGTGGCGTCGAAGGAGGAGGCGGTCGAGTGGGCCAAGCGGCTTCCGATCCAGGGGCCGGGCTTCAAGACGGAGATCCGCCGGGTCGCCTCCGTGGACGAGTTCCCGCAGGACAACGAGTGGATCCAGAAGGAGCGGGCCTGGCGCGAGGCCACCGGCCAGCTCTGACGGGCGGGTTCACTGCGACAGAGGCAGGGGCGGCATGGCGGATCCCACCGGGCGCGAGGCCGTCGGCGCGGTGTGGCGGATCGAGTCGGCACGTATCGTCGGCGCACTCGCCCGGTACACCGGGGACTTCGCGCTGGCCGAGGACGTGGCGCAGGAGGCCCTGGCCGAGGCGCTGGTCAACTGGCCGCGCGAAGGCGTCCCCGGCAATCCGGCCGGCTGGCTGCTCACGGTGGGACGCCGCCGTGCGGTGGACGCCTTCCGGCGCCGCGCCGCCCTGGACGAACGCTGTGCCGTCCTCGCCCGCGAGTCGGGCCGGGACGGCGCGGCACCGGGGGAGGAGGGGACCGACCTGTTGTGGGACCCGGACCGGATCGACGACGACGTGCTCGCGCTGATGTTCACCGCCTGCCATCCGGTACTGGCGCGGGAGGCGCGGGTCGCGCTGACGCTGCGCGTGGTGGGCGGGTTGACGAGCGATCAGATCGCGCGGGCCTTCCTGGTCCCGACCGCGACCGTCCAGGCGCGGATCACCCGGGCGAAGAAGTCCCTGGCTGCGGCCGGGGTCCCGATCGAGGTGCCGTCGGCGGCGGAGCGGGCCGGGAGAGTCGGCTCGGTGCTGAACGTGATCTACCTGATCTTCACGGAGGGCGCGAGCGCGAGCTCGGGCGACCAGCTGATCCGCTTCGACCTCGCCGGAGAGGCGCTCCGGCTGGCCCGGGTGCTGAGCCGGCTGGTCCCGGACCAGCCCGAGGCCCACGGCCTACTCGCACTCCTGGAGTTGACCGCCGCCCGCTTCCCCGCGCGGACCGGTCCCCGCGGCGAGGCGGTGCTGCTGGAGCAGCAGGACCGCGCCCGCTGGGACCAGGCGGCGATCCGGCGCGGCCGGGCCGCCCTGGCCCGGGCCCAGGCCGCGGGCCGCGGCCTCGGCGGGTACGGCCTGCAGGCGGCCATCGCCGAGTGCCACGCGGTGGCCCCGTCGGTGGCGGAGACGGACTGGGGCCGGGTCGTGGTGCTCTACGACGCCCTGGCGCGGCTGGCGCCGTCCCCGGTGGTCGAGCTCAACCGGGCGGTGGCACTGTCCATGGACGAGGGCCCGGCGGCGGGACTGGAGGTGGTCGACCGTCTGGTCGCGGAGGGTGCGCTGGTGACCTCCGCGCTGCTGCCCGGCGTGCGCGGCGAACTCCTCACCCGGCTGGGCCGCACCGAGGAGGCCCGGGCCGAGCTGCGGCGGGCGGTCGAGCTGTGCGGCAATGCGCGTGAACGCGCGGTGCTGGAAGGCAAGTTGGAGGCGTTGGGCTGCGCCCCGGACCGGCGGGTCGGTGGTGGCGGCGGTCAGCGTTCCTGATCCGGGCCCTCGTGACCGTCCGCGCCCCACTCGGCCTCCCAGGCGGCTTCGTCGGGCGTCGGCTCCCAGTCGGCGGGACCTGCTTCCGGGCCGGGAGGCAGCGCGGGCTGTCGGTTCGGGTCAGGCTCCGGCTCCGGCTCCGGCTTGACGTAGGTGTCCGGCGACCGGGGCGGCGACTCGCGCGCCGCGTTGGCCATGACCACGGCGACGTAGGGGAGCAGTCCGCCCGCGATCAGGGCGACGACCGCGGCCACGCGGTCCACCTGCCACAGCACGATGGCGAGGACGACGCACAGCGTCCGGATCGACATGGTGACGACGTAGCGCCGCTGCCGGTGCCGGATGTCCTCCGTCAACGGAGTACGCGCCTCGGTGATCCGAGGCACCGAATGCCGGTGCAGATGCAGATGGAAGGCCATGACGTCGTCACCTCCTGCCCCGCCTCTTCCCACGGTAGGCCGCGGACCCCCACGACGGAACCGCCCGGGCCTCCGGCCCCGGACCCCGGGGCGCCCGCGGAGCGGGGCGGCGGGGCTGTGCTCCGCGCCGGTGCGGCAGGTCCTGTTGTGCCGGCTCGGAGGGGACCGGGCGGTCGCCATGCGCTGCGCGCGGCGGAGCGGGCCGGTGAGGCTGGGCCCGGGGCGGAGCGCCTCGGTGGGTGGGGTTTGCTCTGTGTGGTGGGGGCGGAACACCTGCGCGGCGATGGCTTCCGGCTCCGGTCGGTCGCCATGCGCCGCGCGCGGCGGAGCGGGGCGGCGGGGNGCGGAGCGGGCCGGTGAGGCTGGGCCCGGGGCGGAGCGCCTCGGTGGGTGGGGTTTGCTCTGTGTGGTGGGGGCGGAACACCTGCGCGGCGATGGCTTCCGGCTCCGGTCGGTCGCCATGCGCCGCGCGCGGCGGAGCGGGGCGGCGGGGCTGTGCTCCGCGCCGGTGCGGCAGGTCCTGTTGTGCCGGCTCGGAGGGGACCGGGCGGTCGCCATGCGCTGCGCGCGATGCCGCGGGCCGGTGAGGCTGGGCCCGGCGCGGAGCGCCTGGACGGGCGGGGTTTGCTCTGCGTGGCGGGGGCGGAACGCCTGGGCGGGCGGGGGCCGGTATCGAAGACGCTTCGCGTCAGGAGGCGGGCCTGGGGGCGGCGGCTCCGGTGCGGAGCGCCGGGGGGGCGGCGGGCTGGGGGAGGGGTGAACCGCGGTGGGGGTGGGGGCGTATTCGGGGGTGGACTGGCCAGAAGGCCGGGTGAAGAAGGAGACCTCGGTGTCCGGTGCCGAGCGGCGGGCGGGTGGGGGAGGGGCAGCCGTGGGGTGCGGGGCGCGGGGTCAGGAACGGAAGCACAGTCAGATGAGCACTCACCACGCCGCCCCCACCACCCTCCCCCGCCTGGCCGTGCCGCACTGGTCCGCGTCGGGCGCACTGCTCTGGCTGCTGCGGCTGGTCACCGCCGCCGGGCTGGCGATCGACGCGTTCGTGCACGCCGACCTCGCGCCCGGCTACGACCCGGTCGCGGCGAGCATCAGCCAGGGCGACCTGTTCCGGATCGAGGCCGGGTTCGCGGCCGCCGCCGCGCTGCTCGTGCTGGTGGCCGGACGCCACTGGACGGTCTGGGCGTTCGCCCTGGGCGTGGCCCTCGGCGGGGTCGCCGCCGTGATGGTCTATCGCTATGTCGACATCGGCGCCTTCGGGCCGTTCCCGGACATGTACGAGCCGACCTGGTACCCGGAGAAGACGGCCTCCGTCATCGCGGAAGCCGTCGCCGCCGTCACCGCCGCGGCGGGCCTGACCCTGACGTGGCGTCAGGCCCGGCGCCGCGCGGCGGAGTTCAGGGCAGGGCGTCGGCCGTGACCGCGCTGCCCAGCGTCAGCGAACCGCTCAGCGGGAGCGAGCGCGAGGAGTCGCCGACCAGGACCTGGTACGTGCCGGCCCCCGCGATCCAGTGGCCGCTGCCGGTGTCCCAGGACGCCAGGTCGTGGGCGGTCACCGTGAAGCTGACCGTCGCCGAGGCGCCCGGGGCCAGGGTCACTCGCTGGAACCCCTTGAGCTGGTGCGGCGGTTCACCCGCCGCCGCCGGGTCGCCGACGTACAGCTGGGCGACGTCCGTGCCCGCCCGGCTGCCGGTGTTGGTCACGGTCGCGGTCACCGTGGCCTGACCGCCCGTCAACTGTCCGACCTGCAGGTTGCCGTAGCCGAACGTCGTGTACGACAGCCCGAAGCCGAAGGGGAACAGCGGTGCGGTCCCGGTCGCGTCGTACCAGCGGTAGCCGATCTTCAGTCCCTCCGAGTACTGCACCTGGCCGTTGGTCCCCGGCCACTGCGCCGCCGTGTTGGCCGGCAGCGCGGTCAGTGAGGTGGGGAAGGTGACCGGCAGCTTGCCGGAGGGGCTGACGTCGCCGAAGAGCAGCGCCGCGATCGCGCGGCCCCACATCTCGCCGTCGTAGAAGCCCTCGAAGACCCCGGCCACCTGGGGCAGCCACGGCATCAGGATCGCCGCGTTGTCGTTCAGCACCACGATCGTGCGCGGGTTCGCGGCGGCGACCGCCGAGATCAGCGCGTCCTGGTTGTCCGGCAGGTTGAGCGAGGTGTTGTCCGCCTCCTCGTGCCCGTAGTTGTCGCTGGCGAAGACGACGGCCACGCTCGACGACTTGGCCAGCGCCACCGCGGACGCCTGGTCGCTGCCGTCGTTGAAGGTCGCGGTCACGCCCGTGCCGGCCAGCCGCTGCGAGATGCCGGTGAACGGGGTGTAGGTGCCGGAACTGGTCACCGTGCCGCTGCCGCCGCCGATGGTCTGGGTTCCGGCGCCCGCGTCCACGCCGATGACGGCGACCGAGGAGAGCTGCGAGGGGCTGAGCGGCAGCACGCCGTTGTTCTTCAGCAGCACCGTGCCCTCCTCCGCGCCGCGCAGCGCCACCTGGTCGTGCGCGGGGGTGGTGACGATCGCGGTGGTGGAGCCGCTGGGGGCCTGGTCGAACATCTTGAAGCGGAACATCTGGGTGAGCACCCGCGACACCATCGTGTCCAGGGTGGCCTGGCTGACTTGGCCGCTCTGCACGGCCTGGACCAGGTAGTCGGCGTAGTAGTACCCGCTGGGCATCTCCACCGTCAGGCCCGCGTTCGCGGAGTCCACGGTCGAGTGGATGGCGCCCCAGTCGCTGGTCACGAAGCCGGTGAACCCGGCCTGCTGGTACAGCGGTTGGTTGAGGATCTGCGGGTTCTGGCAGGACGGCACGTTGTTGACGTTGCTGTACGCGCACATCACCGCCGCGGCGCCGCCCTGCTCGATGGCGTACTGGAAGGCGGGCAGGTAGATCTCCTGCAGGGTGCGGGAGTCGACCACGATCGTGCCGGCGGGCTGCTCGATGTTGTAGGCGGCGGCGTGCTTGACCTCCGCCATGACGCCCTGCGACTGCAGGCCCTTGACGTCGGCGACCACCATCTGCCCGGCCAGGTACGGGTCTTCGCCGAAGGTCTCGTAGGCGCGGCCCCAGCGCGGGTCGCGGACCATGTTGACCGTCGGGCCGAGCGCCACGTTCACGCCCTTGGCGGCGAACTCCTGGCCGATGGCGGTGCCGTACTGCTGCTCGTAGTCGGTGTCGAAGGTCGCGGCCGAGGCCATGCCGTCCGGCATCTGGGTCACCCCGCCGAGCCCGTCGCCCACGCCGGAGGGGCCGTCCTCCAGGTTGACGTCCGGGATGCAGAGCGACGGTATTCCGACGATCTTGCCGATGTAGTTCGGGTCGTTGGTGCCGTGCAGCAGGGAGACCTTCTGGGCCAGCGTCATCTGGCCCATCAGCTGGGCGACCCGGGTGCTGGTGGCGGCGGTGGAGTTGATCCACGGGCAGTTGCCCGGAGCCGGCTTGGGCGCGGGGACGGGGACGCTCGCGGTCACGCCGCCGACGGTGAACACCTGGAAGTCCCAGAGCGAGTAGCCGTAGGCGGTTCCGCGTGCCGTGCCGTACATCCGGATGTAGCGGCCGGTGCCGGAGAGGCTGAGGGACTGGTGGCCGCCGGTGCCGGTGGTCGTCGAGTAGGCCGTGGTCCAGTTGGAGCCGTCGGCGGAGAGCTGGACCTGGAATCCGGAGGCGTAGGCGTTCTCCCAGTCGAGCACCACCTGGCAGACCGGCAGCGAGCCGCCGAGGTCCACCTGCAGCCACTGCGGATCGCCGGCGGCGCTGGACCAGCGGGTGATGTCCTTGCCGTCCACGGCGTAGTAGGCGGAGTAGCCGGGGTCGCCGTCCTGGATCGAGGAGGCGGTGGCCGGGTGCCCGAGGGCGGCGTCGGTGGCGCCGCAGGAACCCGAGCCGCCCCCGCCGCCGGTGCCGCTGCCGCCGGTGTGGACCTGGAACTCCCAGAGGGAGTAGCCGTATCCGGTGGCGCGGGCGGTGCCGTACATGCGGACGTAGCGGCCGGTGCCGGTGACGTTCAGGGTCTGGGTGCCGCCGGTACCGGTGGTGGTCGAGTAGACCGGGGTCCAGGTGCTGCCGTCCGTCGAGAGCTGGATCTGGAAGGCCGTGGCGTACGCCGTCTCCCAGTTGAGCACGACCTGGCAGACCGGCTGGCTGGAGCCGAGGTCGACCTGGAGCCACTGGGGGTCGCTGAAGGCGCTGGACCAGCGGGTGCCGCCGTCGCCGTCCACGGCGGCGGAGGCCGGGGTGCCCGCGTTCTCCGTGGAGGAGGCCGTCGCGGGCTGGTCGAGTGCGGCGTTCGCGGTTCCGCAGGACGAGCCGCCGCCGGAGCCCGCGGTGCCGTAGACCTGGAACTCCCAGAGGGAGTAGCCGTACTGGGTGGCGCGGGCGGTGCCGTACATGCGGACGTAGCGGCCGGTGCCGGTGACGTCGAGGGTCTGGACGCCGCCGGTACCGGTCGTGGTGGCGTAGACGGTGGTCCAGGTGCTCGCGTCGGCGGAGATCTGGATCTGGAACGAACTCGCGTACGCCGTCTCCCAGTTGAGGACGACCTGGCTGATGGTGGCGGTGCTGCCCAGGTCCACTTGGAGCCACTGGGGGTCGGCGGCGGCGCTGGACCAGCGGGTGCCGGCGTCGCCGTCCACGGCGGCGGACGCGGGGAAGGCGGCGCTCTCGGTGGAGGAGGCGGTGGCCGGGCGGCCCTGCGAGAGCAGGGCCGCGGCGGCGTGGGCGGGTACGGGGGCGGTGAAGAGGGCGGCGACGAGCGCGAGCGCGGCGAACGCCGCGGTCCACAGGGTGCTGACGGTGCGTCGGCGCAGCTGGTGGCGGAACACGGTCGCGGTCATGGGTGGCTTCTCCCTTCTGCTCGGGGCGGGGCGCGGGCCGGCTACCAGCCGACCGCGACCTCCAGCCACTGGGGGTCGGCGTGGGAGACGAAGGAGGACTGGCCGGCCACGTCGTCGTAGGGGAATCCGTAGGCCAGGCCGTTGATGGCCCGGTCGTGCCAGAACTTGGCGTAGTAGTTGGCGGGCGCGGCCTGGTAGTACTGCGTGGGGTCCGACCATTGGGACTGCGGCAGGGTCGCCACGTGCCGGTTGAGCGCGGCGCACTCGTCCGGCTGGGAGGCGAGGGCCCCGGCGCAGCCGAAGATGTCCGAGGTGGCCGCGGTCACGCCGACCGAACCGGCGTAGGCGGAGAAGTAGTTCGCGTTAGCGCCGCCGGTGCGGAAGCTGGGGTCGCTGCCCGGCGCGATGATCCGGTACGGGGCCTGGGTCTGCGCGAGGACCTTGAACTCCTGCGGGACGGCGTTGACGAAGTCCTGGAACAGCTGGGTCCGGTCCTCGGCGAAGACCTGCTGCGTCTCGCCGACCTGGACGTCGTAGCCGTCCTTGGCGTGCAGGCGCATGGCGATGGGCAGGCCGAAGGCGTCCACGCGGGTGGTGTTGCCGTTGAAGACGTTCGCGCCGACGGTGAACTCGATGAAGTCGAAGTACTGGCTGTTGGGCGAGCCGAGGTAGAAGTACATCCGCCCGGCCGAGTTGGCGGGCATGTCGAGGTAGGGCTGCTCGGCGATGGAGTGGGTCTGGCCGTTGAAGGACCAGTAGACCTGGCTGTCCGGGTACTGGCCGTTGGTGCGGTTGAGGATCTTCACCTCGACGACGTTCTGGGCGGCGGGGATGGTGCTGGTGTCACCCCAGAAGGCGTCCGAGCCGGAGGAACTGGGGGACGGGCTGGGGCTGGTGGACGAGCCGGAGCCGGTGGTGTGGATCTGGAACTCCCAGAGGGAGTAGCCGTACTGGGTGGCGCGGGCGGTGCCGTACATGCGGACGTAGCGGCCGGTGCCGGTGACGTTGAGGGTCTGGGTGCCGCCGCTGCCGGTGGTGGTGGCGTAGACGGTGGTCCAGGTGGTCGCGTCGTCGGAGACCTGGACCTGATAGGCCGTCGCATAGGCGGCCTCCCACTGGAGTTGCACGCCGCAGAGCGTCTGGCTGGAGCCGAGGTCGACCTGGAGCCACTGCGGGTCGCTGAAGGCG
>NZ_JBHSQJ010000090.1:0-18990 GCF_042658505.1 Streptacidiphilus monticola
CCCGGGTGGTGTGTTCTCGCGCAGTTCCCCGCGCCCCTGGCGGTTACTCCTCGCCTGCCAAAGTGAGGCGGGAGAGACGGCTGGCGGCCAGCCACGTCGCGCCGACCGTCGCCACCAGCAGCAGCGGGATCGCTGTGGGCAGGTGGACGGAGGACGACATCACGCCCGGGTCCGCGACCTTCTGGGCGACGGACAGCGACCACTGATGGACACTCAGGGTCTTCGCCCCGGGCACGTATCCGCCGACGATCGTCTCCCAGAGCAGCGAGTACATCAGGCCCACGACCACCGCGTGGCGGGTCACCACGCCCAGCAGCAGGAAGATCGCGCTGTAGGCCACGCCCGCGACCACCGCCGCGACGGTGTACCCGAGCGCGAGGTTCTCGTACGTGCCGAAGAGGATGACCCCGCTGATCCACATGGGGACCGCCGCCAGGACGACCGTCACCGCGACGGCCACCGTCAGCTTGGAGATGATGATCTTCCAGCGCGGCAGCGGCTTCGCCAGCAGGTAGATGATCGAGCCGTCGTCGATCTCCGGACCGATCGAGCCGGTGCCGGCCACCAGGCCCAGCAGGGGCACCATCGTGCCCAGCCCGAGGCCGCCCAGGACGGCGTTGGTCGTGGACTCGTCCTGGCCCACCGAGCCGCGGACCACCAGCGAGAGCACGACGAGCAGCAGCGGCAGCAGCACCAGGAGCAGTCCGCGGCGTCGGCCCAGGAGTCCGCGCACGGTGAGCCGTGCAACTGTCAGATTCATGAGTGGGACGCCTAACTACTTGGCCGCGACGAGGTAGGAGAAGACGCTCTCCAGGGACTCGTCGGCAGGCGAGACGGTGAACAGGCGGATGCCCGCCTCCTTGGCCACCCGGGGCACCAGTTCCGTGAAGCGGTAGAAGTCGATCGCCCGGATCTGCAACGCCCGCTCCTTCCAGTCGAGTTCGATGCCCGCCGTGGACGGGTCCGCGATCAGCGCCGCGGCCAGGGCACGGTCGTCGCTGGAGCGGACGGTGTAGAGGTGCGGCCGGTCGGTCATCAGGTGCCGGATCCGGCGGAAGTCGCCCGACGCGGCGTGCCGGCCGGCGACGATCACCTCGATGTGGCGGGCGAGCTGCTCGACCTCCTCCAGGATGTGCGAGGAGAACAGCACGGTGCGCCCGTCACTGCCGAACTGCCGGAGCAGCTCCATCAGTTGCATGCGCTGGCGCGGGTCCATGCCGTTGAAGGGCTCGTCCAGCAGCAGCACCGCCGGGTCGTGGACCAGGGCCGAGGCCATCTTGACGCGCTGCTTCATGCCCTTGGAGTAGGTGCCGACCTGCCGGTCCTGCGCGTACTCCATCTCCACCGTGGCCAGCGCCCGGCGTGCGGCCGCGCCCGGGTCGGGCAGGCCGTGCAGTTCGGCGTTGGCCAGCACGAACTCCCAGCCGGTGAGGAAGTCGTACATCGCCTCCCGCTCGGGCACCAGCCCGATCTGGCGGTAGGCCTCCTGGTTCTTCCAGACCGGCTGCCCGTCCAGCAGCACGGTGCCGTTGGAGGCGGGCAGGAAGCCGCTCATCATGTGGATCAGGGTGGACTTGCCGGCGCCGTTGGGGCCCAGCAGGCCCGTGACGCCCGGTCGGATCTGCATGGTCACGTCGTTGACGGCGACCACGTTGCCGAACCAGCGGGAGACCCGCTCGATGCTGATGACAGCCATGCCGGGCCTCCTACAGCTTCCGGTAGCGACGGACGAGCAGCGCGTACGAGGCGATCACCAGGGCCGCGATCTCGACCAGGAAGAACACCCCGCCGGTGTCCGAGGGGACCACCGGGCCGCCCCGGGTCTTCAGGCCGAACAGCCAGGTGGCGCTGTTGTCCACCAGCTGTGCCGGGCTGATCACCCATGCCCAGTTGGCGGCCGGGTCGTCGGTGACCGGACCCGGGCCCGGGTGCATGCCGCCCTGGTAGTGCACCTGCAGCACCACGTAGATGATGCCGGCGATGGCCGAGGTCACCAGGAACACCGCGATGATCGCGGCCACGCCGAAGCCGCGGCGCGGGGTCAGCGAGGCGACCAGGGTGCCGATGCCGCCGTAGAGCAGCGCGTACAGCGCCGCCGCGAAGAGGCCGTAGCCGAGTCGCGCGGTGTTGTAGCCGAAGTCCATCGACCCGAGCACCGAGCCGATCCACATGATCAGCACCGGCAGCGCGGTCAGCAGGAAGATGGCCGAGACCATCGCCGCGAACTTGGCCCGCACGTAGTCCCCGGAGGTCAGCGGGCGGGAGAAGTACAGCGGCACCGTCATGAACCGCAGGTCGCGGGAGAGCAGCACCGGCGCCTGGGCGGCGGTGAACACCGCGATCACGAACTGCATGATCGACAGGTACCGGGTGTACTCGAGCGGGAGGTGCTTCATCTTCAGGTAGATGGCGACCGCGACCATGATCAGGGCCGGCACCGCGATGATCGCCAGCAGCGCCATCGGCAGGATCTTCGACTTGGCCGAGCGGCCGAGGCCGAAGCACCCGCGCAGGCCCTGCGTGTAGAGCGAGCGGGTCGCGTAGCCGCGGCCCAGGCGCGGGCCCTCGTAGTGCCGGTAGCCGATGTCGTGGATGACGTCGGAGCGGACCCCCGCGGGGACCGACTGGGTCTCAGACATGCGTCGCCACCTCCTGCTGCGGCGCCTCCGGGCCCTGGCCCTGCGTCCTGTCCTGCTCCGAGAAGACCTCGGAGATGTGGTGCCGGCGCTGCTCCAGGCGGACCAGGCCGACGCCCAGCTCGGCCACGGCGTCGCGGATGAGGTCGAAGGTCTCCTCCCCGGCCATCTCCACCAGCAGCTGGTGGCCCGCGTCCTGACGGGCGCTCAGGCCCGCGGCGCGCAGCCGCTCGACCAGTGCGGCGTCCGCGTCGAAGCCCGGGTCGTCCCGGCGCTCGGTGACCTCGACCGCGAGCAGCTGGGTGGCCTGCGTCATCTCCGCGGTGGAGGACGAGCGCAGCAGCTTGCCGCCGTCGATGACGACGACGTGGTCGCAGGTGCGCTCGAGCTCGCCCAGCAGGTGCGAGGTGACCAGCACCGAGATGCCGAAGTCGGTGTGTACCCGGCGGATCAGCCCGAGCATGTCGTCGCGGCCGACCGGGTCCAGGCCGTTGGTGGGCTCGTCGAGCAGCACCAACTGCGGGTCGTGGACCAGCGCCTGAGCGAGCTTCACCCGCTGCTTCATACCGGTCGAGTAGCCGCCGATGGGGCGGTACCGCTCCTCGTAGAGGCCGACGTGCCGCAGCGTGTCGGCGGTGCGCTCACGGGCGGCGGTGGCGGGCAGGCCCGACATCCGCGCCATGTGCACCACGAACTCGGTGGCGGAGACGTCAGGGGGCAGGCAGTCGTGCTCGGGCATGTAGCCGACGCGCTCGCGGATCTCCCCGCCCTGCGTCACGACGTCGAGGCCGAGCACCTGGGCGGTGCCCTCGGTGGCCGGGGCGAGACCCAGAAGGATCTTGATGAGTGTGGACTTGCCCGCACCGTTCGCTCCGACCAGGCCCACGACTCCGGGCTGGATGTCGACCGTCAGCCGGTCCAGCGCGGTGACCCCGGGGAACCTCTTGGTGAGGTTGTCCGTAGTGATGACAGACACAGGTTGACGCTATCGGTTGGCCGAAGCCCGGTGCATCGGGTCGGGGGACGGGTTTTTCCCGGTTCTTGGGGTGTACGTGTCCGGGGCCGACCCTTAGGGGTCGGCCCCGGCGTGTCCTCGCCGTCCGGCCGCTCAGCCGCCGAGCAGCTCGTGCTGGAGCAGCACCGCCTGCTCGAAGGCGGGGACGGGGACCTGCTTCGGGTTGGTCATCACCACCAGCACCTCCACGTCCTCCTCCTGCCAGAACACCACCTGGGCGGCGGGCTTGCCGCCGCCGGCCGTGCGGTACTTCACCTGGAGCGGCAGCCCGGCGCCGTCGAACGCCGGGTAGACGCCGTCGGCGGTCTGCAGCTGACCGAGCGCCTTGGGGGTGCTGCTGAGCGCGTCGTAGTCGGACTGCTTCTTGGCGTTGTTCGAGGAGCGGAAGGCGAGCAGGTAGACCTCGGTGCGGGTGCCGTCCGGCAAGGTCCAGCCGGTGGCGGCGACATGACGCACCCCCAGCTCGTTCATCCGGTCGCCCAGGTCCACGCCGGAGGCGAGGAGGTCCTCGTAGCGCTTGAGCGGGAGCCAGCCCCCGGTGCCCGGCAGCGCCCGGTCGACGGTCGCGCCGACCGGCGCGGGCAGCAGCAGCCTGCGCAGGTCGGCCGCGTGCCCGACCTGGCTGCCGTGGTAGCCCGCGTAGTCGTGCGGGGTCTGCGCCTTGGGCGGCAGCGTGGGCAGGACCAGCGGCGGGTAGGTCGCCCGGCCGTCGTCGGGCGTGGCCAGGCCGGGGAGGTCGGTCCGCGGCGGCAGCGTCACCGCGACGGCGGTCCCGGCGAAGATCCCGCCGAAGACCAGCGCGGCGGCGCTCCACCGCAGCACGGTACGCAGCCGGCGCCGCTCGCGTCGCGGCGGCGCCGGCCACAGCGGTGCTGCCGCCGCCTGCGGCTCGGTCCCAGTGCCGGTCTCGGTGCCGGTTGCGGGCTCGGACATCGGTTGGAGCTCGGTCATATCGCAGCCGCCGGGATCGCCAGGCGCGTCAGCTGCTGCTTGAACAGGGCAGCGGCGGACGCGGTGTTGAGAGGGGCGACGCCATCGACCCGCATGGTGATGAGCAGATCGCCCTCGGCGTCGGTGCAGGTCATGTGGTCGAGCTTGTCGCCGGGCAGGCCCGGGGGGAGGTAGCAGCGCGCGTGCGGGAACCCGTCGATGGCCGGCCCGGTGCGGAAGACCCCGGTGGCGTCGGCGAACGCCTTGGTCCACTCCGCGGACTGCTTGGCGCGCTGCTGGTTCTCCTGCAGCAGCGAGATCTCGGCGACGAAGTCGTCGGAGTCGGCCGCGTAGGACCGCAGCGCGTAGCCGCGGATGTGCGACAGGTCGAGCAGGGCCTGCAGCTTCTTGCGGTCGCCGCTCTTCAGGTCGCGGAACTGCTCGTTGAAGTACCTCTCGTACTGGTCCTTCCCGAGCACCGTGTCGTTGCCGAGGGCTTCGTCGTCGGGCCCCTCCTGGTAGTCCGAGGGCATCGGGAGCAGCAGGTCGCCCAGGGAGCCGAAGTGGTTCCCGTCCGCGAGTGCGCCGTAGGCCGGCCCGCGGTGCGCCGGTGCCGGCGCGGCAGCGACGTGCTGCGGCCTCAGCGCGAGCACCCCTGCCCCGGCGCCGCCGCCGACCACGACGGCGGAGAGAACGAACGCGGCGACCAGCGCGACCCGCCGCCCGCGGCGGGTTCCGCCGACGGGCGGGGACGGCGGGGTGCCGGGGTCGGCAGGCGTCTGCGGGTACGGCGGCGGGACCACTGCCGCGACCCCGGGGGTGGTCTCGTCCGTCACAGCCGCTCCAACTGGCTCTCGATGATGCCGATTCCGGTCTGCGCGGAGATCGGCCTGGGGCTGACGACGAAGACGTCCACGACGATGTCGCCGTGGTAGGCCAGCGCCTGCGACTCGTAGAAGACCGAGCCGTCGTCGGCGTGCTGCGCCTTCTTACCCGCGTACGCCCGCCCCGAGGGGTATCCGGGTATGGCGCTGCCTCCGGGGTCGCCGCCCCGGTCCGCGGCGAAGCCGAGCTGGTCGCTGACGTACGAGTCGGCCGAGTCCTCGGCGGCGTGCTGGTACTGGCTCAGCTCGACGTTGACGAACACGTCCCCGGTCCGCCAACTCGTGTGCGCGGCACGGCGGAAGCCCAACTCCAGCTGGTGCCGGAAGGCGTCGCCGGGGCGGTCGAAGCTCTGGGCGTATTCGCTGAGGCTCTCCCAGCCCTGGATGTCGTCGGCGAGCTTGCTGCCCTTCGGGAGCGGGAGCAGCAGCTTGGTCAGATCGCCGTCGGTGCGGACCATGTCGTCCTCGTCGGCGGTGAGCGCGGGAGCGCCTGCCCGC
The DNA here is from genome assembly GCF_042658505.1 of Streptacidiphilus monticola. NCBI lineage: Bacteria > Bacillati > Actinomycetota > Actinomycetes > Kitasatosporales > Streptomycetaceae > Streptacidiphilus > Streptacidiphilus monticola. Next base: position 5,964 of record NZ_JBHSQJ010000090.1, read on the forward strand.
GCCGAGGGGTAGGCGGGCTGAGGCACCGTCAGCGGCGGTAGCGGTGTCGGCGGCCGCGACGCCTGGACCCCGTAACCCGTCCCGGCCCCGCCCACCACGCCCAGCAGAACGGCAAGCCCGAACAGCAGCCCCGTCCGCCTCCGCCGCCGCGGCTCGGACGCCGCGGCAACCGCCTCGGGCTCCGCCCCCGCGGCCCCGACCGGCCACCCAGCACCGTCGGCCACCGCCCCGGGCTCCGCCCCCACGGTCCCGACCGGCCACTCAGCACCGTCGGCCACCGCCCTGGGCTCCGCCCCCACGGCCCCGACCGGCCACCCAGCACCGTCGGCCGCCGCGCCGTGCGCGACTTCCGCCTCAGCGGACACCGGCCCCGGCTCCGGCTCCGCCGACCCGGCGAACGCGGCGCCAGCCAACTCGGGCCCCAGTTCTGCCGCCTCCTGCTCCTGCGCGGTTGTCACCGCTGGCTCTGGTGCACCGGCAGACCCGGCCTCCGCCGCCGAAGGCGCGGGTGCCGCGTCAGCCGGCGCGAGCCCGGGCGCCGCGGGCGCAGGCACCCCACCAGCCGGCTTCGGCTCGGGCTGTGGCCCGCCCGTCGCCTTCCGCGCAGCCGGCGCGAGCCCGGGCGCCGCGGGCGCAGGCACCCCACCAGCCGGCTTCGGCTCGGGCTGTGGCCCGCCCGTCGCCTTCCGCGCGGTCGGCACAGCCGACGCACGCTCCGCCGCCGAAGGCGCGGACAGGGCTTCATCCGGCGCGCGCTCCGCCGCCGAAGGCGCTGACACAGCGTCAGCCGGCTCCCGCCCGGGCCCCGTAGGCGCAGGTACGGCACCAGCCGGCTTCGGCTCGGGCTGTGGCCCGCCCGTCGCCTTCCGCGCAGCCGGCGCGAGCCCGGCCGCACTCGGCTCGCCCAGCCCCGCTGGACCGGCCATCGCCGACTCTGTCGCCACAGCCGCGGGCACCGCCACATCGGGCGCGGGCACGGCGTCAGCCGGTGCCGGCTCCGCCGCCGAAGGCGCGGGAACGGCGGCAGCCGGCGCGAGCTCCGCCGCCGAAGGCGCGGGTGCGGCGTCAGCCGGTGACGGTTCCGCCGCCGGAGGTGGGGGCTGGGGCGGGGCGGCAGGCTGCTGGGGAAGGGGGGCGGACTGGGAGGGCGTCAGTTGTGACGCCCCCGCGGTCAGTTCGGGCTCACTTGCCGGAGACAAGGCGGCGCTCCTCCCGGATCATCAGGGGCTTGAGCAGCGAGTGGGGCAGCTTGCCGTCCCCGTCGACGGTGATCTCGTACTCGATGTCGCCGACGTGCGAGTAGCCGATCAGCTCACCCATCCCGTCGCTCTGGCTCGGGTCGAAGGCCTGGCCGTGGCCGTTCGTGACGCCGGGGACCGTGAACGAGTCCCCCTTGGCGAAGCTCAGCCCGGAGACCCAGTCCGAGGCGTGCGACGAACTGTCGAAGTGGATGATGCGCGTGGTCACCGTGTACTGGCCGTCGTTCGTCCGGTAGGTCCGGTACGCCCCGCCCGTGCAGCCGTAGTCGTGCAGAATGCGTTTGCTGGTGCTGGAGTTGCTCATCTCCTTGGCGATGTCCGACAGCGTCTCCGCCGTGCCGTCGGGGTCGCCGTACGCCGCCGCGTCGTCGGGCACCGGGAGCAGGAAGTACCGCAGGTCACCGCTGTGATGCGAGCCGTGCACGCTTCCGTGCACGGTCGAGGTCGGGCTCGGGCTCGGCGCCGCCGCGCTGGGGCTGCTGCTCGGACTCGCACCCCCCGCCCCGGCACTCGGCGTCGCACTCGCGCTCGGGCTCGCGCTCCCCGCTGCTGCGGCGAGCGGGGTGTCCCGGGGCCCGGAGCCCACCGCGACGACCGCGGTCGCCGTGCCGCTCGCGATCACCAGCCAGCCGACCGCGGCCAGCGAAACGTACAGCGCCTTACGGGACTTGGGACGAACCGCAGGGCCTGCGTCCGCCGTCGCACCGGGAGCGGCCGGCCACAGGGGCATGCCGGCTCCGTGGGACACAGGAGGCGGAGGGGGCGGAGGAGGCAGCGGGGACTCAGGGGGCAGCTCGGCCATGGGCCGTGAGTATGCAGGCAAACCACCTGTCGAACAACTGTGTTATGCGATCGTCATCTTGCAGGTGAGCCGCCCTGCGGACCGAATCGTCCCGCCTGTTCCGAGCTGGCTCGCATAGGGTCTTTTCATGCGTTTGAGCACGGTGATCCTCCCCATCCACCGGTGGAGCGAGGGACAGAAGATCTGGCAGCGGGCCGAGGAACTCGGGTTCCACGCCGCCTACACCTACGACCACCTCTCCTGGCGGTCCTTCCGGGACCAGCCCTGGTTCGGGGCGGTGCCCACCCTCACCGCCGCCGCCACCGCGACCGAGCGGCTGCGCCTGGGCACTCTGGTGACCTCGCCCAACTTCCGGCACCCGGTCACCCTCGCCAAGGAGTTGATGACGCTCGACGACATCTCCCAGGGGCGCCTCACCGTCGGCATCGGCGTGGGCGGGGTGGGCTTCGACGCCACCGCGTTGGGGCAGGAGGCGTGGACGCCCAAGCAGCGCGCCGACCGCTTCGACGAGTTCCTGCCGCTGCTCGACGAGCTGCTCACCCAACCCGTGACGACCCGTCAGGGTCAGTTCTACTCGGCCGTCGAGGCACGGAACATCCCCGGCTGCGTGCAGCAGCCCCGCGTCCCCTTCTACGTGGCCGCCACCGGCCCGCGCGGGCTGAAGCTGGCGGCCGAGTACGGCCAGGGCTGGGTCACCTACGGTGACCCGCGCGGCCCGGCGGACGTCCCCGTCGACCAGGCCCCGGCCGTGGTCGAGCGTCAGCTCGGCAAGCTCCGCGAGGCCTGCGAGCAGCGAGGCCGGGACTTCGGCTCCGTCACCAAGGTGCTGCTGCAGGGCTCCACCGCGGAGCAGCCCCTCGCCTCCCTCGACGCCTTCGTCGAGTGGGCCGGCACCTACCGCGACCTCGGCATCGACGAGGTGGTCGTCCACTGGCCGGTGCCGGACTCCGTCTTCGAGAACGACCTCGGCGTCTTCGAGCGGATCGCCACCGAGGGCCTGCGGCAGCTCGGCTGACCGGCTGCCGCACCGCCCTGCGGACGACGCGTCAGGCGACCTTGCCCTCGGCCACGTTGGCGTCCGGCTGGAGGCCGTGGAAGGGGTCGCCGGTGCGGTTCGGCTCCTCCGCCGGAAGGAAGGTGAACTGCACCATGCCGCGCGTCGTGCCCTCCGGCGGGTTGCCCGCGCGGTGCAGGCAGCGGGTGGTGTTGCAGAAGGCCCCGTAGCCGGCCGGCGCGTCGAAGGGGACGACCAGCGCCGGGTCGTCCAGCATGGCCCGTGCGGGGCCCTTGACCCACCCTTGGCCCAGGTAGCCGCGGCGCATGATGCGGCGCGTGTTCGGGATGCTGTGCAGTCGGAACGCGCCGCCCTCGGCGGTCACGCCCTCGCTGATCTGGACGAAGAACTTCAGCGTCGAGGTGGGGTGCTGGTCGCAGTGCCACAGGTTGCCGTAGTGGTGGAACTCCCGCTCCTGCTCCGGCAGGTGCTTGATCCGCCACATCCGCACGTGCTGCACCCGCCAGCGGCCGCCGTAGAAGGCGTCGAGCCCGGCGAGCACCGACGGGGTCAGCAGTTCCCGCATGGCCGGCACCCGCTCCAGCGGGTCGACCACGTAGCGGACCACGTCCTTGATCCGGCCACCCATGTCGACCGCCGCGGTGTCGTCGACGATGACCTTCTCGTAGCCGGTGCGGATCTCCTCGATCAGGCCGGGCCGGTACCCCGGGTCCAGCACCGCGTAGCCCAGGTCCTGCACCCGCTGCGCCAATTCGCGGCCTTCGCGGCCGAGTTCGACCGCAGGTTGGGAGCGGTGGCGGTCCAGCAGGCGCTGCTGGCCCCGGTTGTTCTTCCTCCAGGCGTCGTTGCCGTAGAGCAGGCGCGACGATTCGTGTGCGATCTCGCGCCGTACCCAGGCCAGACTGCGTGACATATGCCCCCCAATGATCCGTCCGCGCGGAAAACGGAATCAGGCTAGGAGGGGTACCTTGATCACCACAACGGGAATGACGATTCCGGTGCTTGACGTCCCGTCAGTGCCAGTGGGCAGGGCGGCTCAGCCGGTCCGGCAGCCGGGTCGCGGCGTCGCCGCGGGCGGACTGGACCTGGGGCTGGGTGAGGAACAGCGCGCTGCTCAGGTCCGCCCCACCGAGGCGGGCGTCCCGCAGGTCAGCCCCGGTCAGGTCGGCTCCGCGCAGGTCGGCCCCGGTCAGGTCGGCGGCGATCAGCAGGGCGCCGCGCAGGTTCGCCCCGCGCAGGTCAGCGCGGACCAGGCGCTTGCCCATCAGGTCCGCGCCCCTGTGGTTGCGTTTGCGCCCCGGTAGCGCTGCACGCTCCGACTCGCTGGCCCGGAACAGGAGTTCGGCGGCCTCGGCGCGGACGGCCGCGGTGTCCAGCGCGAGGATCTCCTCGGCGGGCAGCCGGGTCATCGCGTCGATCCGCTCGTAGGCGCTGCGCAACTCGCCCCGCTCGCGGCGAGCCCCGGGAAGGGCGATCGCCTCGTCCAGGTAGCGGAGCAGCTCGTGCAGCAGCCGGACCACAGGGAAGACCGCGAACATCTGCGCCCGGCTCTCGGGGTGCGCCCGCCAGTCCTGGCCCGCGTAGGTGAGCTGGGAGACCTTCTGGCCGGCCCCGAAGCAGTCGAAGACGGTGCAGCCCTGGTAGCCGTGCCCTCGCAGGCCGTCGTGGACGGAGCAGCGGAAGTCCGCGTCAAGGTTGCGGCAGGGGGTGCCGGCCGCCTTGTCCACCGGGAAGTCCGCGGACCGGGCGAACGGGAGGGCGACGCAGCACAGGGCGAAGCAGGCGCTGCAGTCGGCCTGCAGCTGGGATGCGGCGGCGGTCATGGGTCCCCCCTGGGGCGGTGCGACGAACCGGTCCATTCTCGCCCACCGGCCCGGGGGCGGATCCCGCCCCCGGGCCGGTGCGCTCGCCGGTCACGCCGCCGTCAACGCGGGCTCGGCGGCCGGCTCCTCGATCACCGCGGGCACACCGCGCAGCAGCCGGGCCACCACGGGGACGCCGGCCAGCAGCAGGACGGCCCCGGCCAGCACGGTCAGGTGCAGACCGCTCAGGTACGCCTGCTGCGCCTGGGCCACCATGCCCCGGGCGAGTCCCCCGGGCAGGGACGCCGCGGCCCCCACGGCTCCGGCCAGCGACTCGTGCGCGGCGTCCGCCGCCGCCGAGGGCAGTCCGGCGGGCAGCCGCAGGTCACCGCGGTATCCGGCCGTCAGCACACTGCCCAGCACGGCGATTCCGAGCGCACCGCCCAACTCCATCGCGGTCTCGCCGACGGCCCCGGCGACCCCCGCCTTCTCCTTGGGCGCGGAGGCGAGCACGGTGTCGCTGGTGACGCCCATGGTGAACCCGATGCCCGCACCGGACACCAGCATCGGCAGCGCCAGCAGCCAGTAGTCGGTACCGGCGCCGACCAGAAGGTAGCCGCAGCAGGACAGCGACATCAGGGCGAGCCCCAGCCCGGCGGTCCGGGCACGGCCGAGCTTCTGGATCGCCAGCGGCGTCAGCGGCCCGCTGACCACCGCACCGGCCGGACCCAGCAGCAGGGCGAAGCCGGTGCCCATCGGGTCGTAGCCGCGGACGTCCTGGAAGTACAGGGAGAAGGCCAGGGACTGGGCGGAGAGGGCCACGATGGTGAACAGGTTGGCAGCGATGGATCCGGTGAAGGCAGGGGCGCGGAAGAGCCTCAGGTCGAGCAGCGGGTTGGGGATGCGCTGCTGGCGCCGGACGAACAGGGCCAGCAACAGAGCACCGAGGCCGACGGCGATCCAGACGGAGGGCTGGGCCGCACCGTCCCGGGCCGCGGCCTTGATCCCGTAGACCAGCCCGACCAGACCGCCGCCCGAGAGCGGCACGCTGATCCAGTCGATGCGCTGGGGACGGGGGTTGCGGTACTCGACCAGCAGCGGGATGCCGGCCAGCAGGACCAGGGCGAGCACCGGAATGTTGATCAGGAAGACCGAGCCCCACCAGAAGTGGTCGAGCAGCGGGCCGCCCACGACGGGTCCGAGCGCGAAACCCCCGGCGCCCACGCCTCCGGCGATGCCCATGGCGAGGGTGCGCTCCTTGGGATCGGTGAAGGTGTGCCGGACCAGGGACAGCGTGGACGGCATGATCGTCGCTCCGGCGACGCCCTGCAACGCCCGGGCGGCGATGAGCAGTTCGGGATCGAGCGCGTACGCGGTCAGCGCGGACGCGAGCCCGAAGGCCGTCGCGCCCACCAGGAGCAGGCGCTTGCGCCCGACCCGGTCGCCCAGGTTCCCCATCGCGATCACCAGCCCACCGAGCGCGAAGCCGTAGGCGTCCGCGATCCACAGGAGCTGCGTGGCGGACGGCCTCATGCTCTCGACGAGGTGGGGGATCGCGAGGTTCAGCACGGTGTTGTCGACGGCGAGGAGGAGGGCTGCGACGCAGCAGACTGCGAGCGTGCCCCACTTGCGCACTGCGGTGATCTTCTTCGTGGACGTCATGCCCCCACGCTCAGGCCTCCCCCTGACCACCCCCTGACCATCCGCTGACCACCCTCGGTCAGTTGCGTCCTGCAGGGGCGCGAGGAACTGCGCGACGAGCCCACCACCCGAGGAGGTTCGGCACCCTGTGCGGGACGGACCGCTGCGAGTGGTGGACTGGTGGGGAAGATCCCCGCGCCCCTGCAGGGTGGTGCAACTACCACTCCGCCAACAGCTCTTCCATCCCTTCCGGGCCGGAGGCCACCACTCGGGCAGCCAGCTCGGGCCGCCCCTCCGCCAGCGCCAGCTCCCGCAGTACCTCCCACGCCGGCCCCCGCGCTGGAGCGTTCCTCGCCGGGGCTGTCCGCGCCGCCGCGCGCAGCGCATCCACCGCCCGTCCCGAGTCACCTCGGGCCAGCGCCACCCGCGCCGTCACGGCGCAGATCGCCGCGCCCGTCCACTCCGCGCTCGACCAGCCGATCACCAGCGCCGACCGCGCCGCCTCGCACAGCCGCTCCGCCTCGTCCAACTCACCACGTCTGAGCGCCAGTTCCGCCAGCAGCCACCGGGTGCGGGCGAGGTTGTCGCTGATGCCCAGGGAACGGGCCAGCTCCTCCGCGCGGAGCAGGTCCACTTCCGCGGCGTCCAGGTCGTCGTCGTGCAGGGCGAACTCCGCCCGGCTCCACAGCATTTCGGCCATGTCGTCGGGCGACCGCAGCTGCTCGGCGATCTCCAGAGCGCGGTCCGTGCGTTCGGAGGCCAGCTTCCGGTTCCCGGTTCGACCGGCGAGCCGGGCCAGCTCCATGAGGGCCATCATCATGCCCCAGCGGTCGCCGAGTTCCTCGAAGCCCGTGAGCGCCAGGCCGAACTCCCGGCCCGTCGCCTCCGGGTCTGCGGCCTGGTACCAGAACTGGAAGCCCACGCCGAAGTGCATCAGCGCCAGATACCAGGGGTCGTCCACCACGCGCAGCGCCGCCTGGTTGCGGGCGATCATGTCCTCCTCGTCGGGTACACCCGTGAACGGCGCCCAGAGCAGGAGCAGCGAGGGGTAGCGCAGGGGATGGGTGAACATCAGCCGGTCCATCAGCGGCCGACAGCGGTCCACGCACTCCTGGAGTTCCGCGCTGTCGATGCCGGCCGAGATCGCGGCCAGCACACAGAGCACGTACTGCTCCTCGCAGCCCGGCGGGATGTCCGGCCCGAGCGCCCGGAGGATGCGCCGCGCGGGACCGCGGCCCTGGCCACGCAGTCCGCGCAGCATCCAGTACGTCGACATGCAGGCGACCATGTCCAGCGCCCCGGCCGCCGGCGCGTCCCGCAACGCGGCGAGCATGTTGTCGTGCTCGTCGTCGAAGCGTTCCAGCACGCCGAGTTGACGTGCCGTGCGCAGTTGCGGTTCCCAGGTCTGCGCCAAGGAGAGGAAGTAGTCCCGGTGCGCGGAGCGCAGTCCCGGCTCGTCGCCCGAAGCGGCGAGCTTCTCGGCCGCGAAGGCGCGGATGGTCTCCAGCATCCGGTAGCGGCCCGGCCCGGCCACTACCAGGGACTTGTCGACCAACGCGCCGATCAGGTCCAGCGTCTGCGCGCCGGCGCCGCAGACCGCCTCGGCGGCCTCCAGGGTCCAGCCGCCGGTGAAGACGGCGACCCGGGTGAGCATGCGCCGCTCGTCCTCGTCGAGGAGGTCCCAACTCCACTCGACCACCGCGCGCAGCGTCTGCTGCCGTGGCTGGGCGCCGCGGCTGCGCGAGGCGGTGAGCAGCCGGAAGCGGTCGTCCAGCCGGTCGGCGATCTGGCGGGGCGTCAGGATCCGCAGCCGGGCGGCGGCAAGCTCGACGGCGAGCGGCAGCCCGTCGAGGCGGCGGCAGATCTCGGCGACCTCCGCCGCGTGGGTGGTCAGGTCGAAGTCGGGGCGGACCGCCCGGCCCCGCTCCGCGAACAGCCGGACCGCGGCCTCCTCGGCCAGGGGCTCCAGCGGCAGCAGGAACTCGCCGGGTACCAGCAGCGCCTCGCGGCTGGTCGCCAGGATGCGCAGGTCATGACAGGCCGCGAGCAGTTCCTCGACCAGGGCGGCAGCGTCCGCGACGACCTGCTCGCAGTTGTCCAGCACGAGCAGGAACGCGCCGCGTTCGGCCAGGGCGGCGGTGAGGCGGGCGAGGGTCGGCGCCGCCCCGCCGAGGACTCCGCTGTCGCGCAGGCCGAGGGCGCCCAGGACGGCCTGGGGGAGCTGACCGCCGTCGGTGATCATCGAGAGGTCGGCGAAGGCGGCTCCGCCTTGGTGCTGAGCGGCCGTCTCCCGGGCAAGGGTGGTCTTCCCCATGCCGCCGGGTCCGGTCAGGGTCACCAGCCGGGAGTCGTGCAGGCGTTGCCGCAGCAGCGTCAGATCGGCGTCGCGCCCGAAGAGTTCGGCGCTCCTCGTGGCCGTTTCACGTGAAACAGGGTGGCCAGCGGGCACGGACGGGGGGGCAGCGGTCCGGGCGACCACAACGAGGGCCGGATCCGCACGGAGCACCGAAAGGTGGGTGGCGGCGACCGCTGGGCCGGGCTCCGCGCCCAGTTCCTCGTCGAGCGCCCTGCGCAGGTCCGTGTAGGCCGCGAGCGCCTCGGCCTGCCGTCCCAGGGCGTAGAGCGCGCGCATGAGCTGCTCCGTCAGCCGCTCCCGCAGGGGATGGGCGGCCACCGCCGCGCGCAGCTCGGCCACCAGGTCCGCGCCGGACCCGAGTGCCAACTCGGCCTCGGCCCGGTCCTCGAAGGCGCCGAGACGCAGCTCCTCCAACCGGACCGCCTGCGCGTCCGCGAAGGGCGCCTCCCGCACGTCGGCCAGTGCCGGCCCACGCCAGAGGCCGAGCGCCTCGCGCAGGGCTGATGCAGCGTCAGCCGGACGACCAGCGGCCAGCGCGGCACGTCCGCCCTCGGCCAGGACGGCGAAGCGATGGGCGTCGACGCTTTCCCGGTCCACCGCGAGGAGATAGCCGGCGCCGCCGTGGTTCTCGATCGGCAACCCGAGCGACGACCGCAACCGGGACACCTGCGCCTGGAGCGCGTTGCCCACGGTCGGCGGCGGCTCCTCCCCGTACAGGCCGTCGACCAGCCGCTCCGTGGGCACCAGCCGTCCGGCGTCGAGCAGTAGCAGGGCCAGCAGGGCCCGACGCCCGGGCCCGCCCAGGCGTAGCGGCTCCCCCGTGGCGTCCCAGGCCTGCGTCGCACCGAGGATGCCGAATCTCACCCGCAGATTGTCGCCCATCTCATGTGCGGAAGGGTGAAGATCCCGTGCACGGGTCGGCGACTATGGACGGGTGACTCTCCCCGCCCTCATCGCCACCGACCTCGACGGAACGCTGCTGCGCAGCGACGGCACCGTCTCCGCCCGCACCCAGGCGGCGCTTGCCGCCGCCGAGCAGGCGGGCATCGGTCTGGTCTTCGTGACGGGCCGTCCGCCCCGGTGGATGGACATGGTCGCAGCCGGGACCGGCCACCACGGCGTCGCCATCTGCTCCAACGGCGGGGCCGTCTACGACGTCCGGGCGAAGGAGTTGCTGGAGACCTTCCCGCTGCGCGGGGACGACGCGCTGGCCCTGGTCGAGGTGCTGCGCACGGAGACGCCCGGTGTGAGCTTCGCCTTCGAGTACCCCGGCGGCTTCTCGCACGAGCCGGAGTATCCGCGCACGCTCTGGGACATGGACGCGGCGGACCGGGTCGCCCCGGCCGAGGAGCTGCTGGCCGCGTCCGACGGACATGCGGTCTTCAAGATGCTGGCCAAGCACCCGACCCTGGACCCGGACGAGTTCTGGCAGCTCGGCCTGCGCGTGGGCGCGGCCTATGGCGAGATCACCCGCTCGGCCGCGGTGGCGATGCTGGAGATCAGCGCGCTCGGTGTCAGCAAGGCCACCACCCTGGCCCGCTGGTGCGGGGAACGGGGGATCACCCCCGACCAGGTGGTGGCCTTCGGCGACATGCCCAACGACCTCGACATGCTGGCCTGGGCCGGCGAGGCCTACGCGGTCGCCAACGCCCACCCGCGCGTCCTGGCCGCCTGCCGCCGCAGCACCGGACACCACGACGAGGACGGGGTGGCCCAGGTCATCGAGCGCCTGCTGACCGCGGGCTGACGCACCCTCCGCTACTGACCCTGCGGGGCTTCGCTGTTCTGCACGGCACGGGGGAAGCAGCCGCCCCCGGCCCCGCCGCCGAAGCCGCCGCTCGGCGCGCCACTGGGCCGCTGACCGTTGCCGTGAGCACCCGCGGGGAAGCCGGACGGCATCGCCGAGGGCCGGGCCGTGGGACCGCCAGAGGGCATCTCACCGTTCTGCGGCATGCCCGAAGGGCGCTGGCAGGACTGTCCGTTGGAGTCGCTCGCGCCTCCCGAGGACGAGGAGCCCGATCCGCAGGCGGCCAGCGTCAACACGCTGCTCAGCAGGATCGCCGCGGCGGCGACCGCCCGATGGGTCGTGGAGGTCATGGGGCTGCTCCTCAGGTCTGCGCGAAGTCCGCCCCAGCCCAGCTCATCTCCCTTTCACGGCCCTGTCAGTGGGCTCTCAGGACGCTTCATACGCCCCCCGGTCGGCACCGTCCCGCTCACGGAGAGGATCTCCCTGCCCGCGCCGTGCGGGTGCGCGGCGGACACGAGCGAGTCCATGCGACGCTCCCGCTGCCAGAGTTCCTTGAAGGGGCCGTCCGTGCCGGTCAGTTCGAGCCAGCTGCCGCGCTGGACCACCCGCCCCCGGTCCAGGACCAGGATCTCGTCCACGGTCTCCAGGCCGGTCAGCCGGTGGGTGATCAGCAGCGTCGTCCGGCCCTCCGTTGCGGCCAGCAGGTCGGCGGTGAGCGCGTCCGCAGTGGGCAGGTCCAGGTGCTCGGCCGGCTCGTCCAGCACGAGGGCGGGGAAGCCCGCGAGCAGCGCGCGGGCCAGGGCGAGCCGCTGGCGCTGGCCGCCGGAGAGGCGGTCGCCGTGCTCGCCGACCAAGGTGTCCAGGCCGTCCGGGAGTTGACGCACCCACAGGTCCAGGCGGGCCGCCGCCAGGGCGTTCCAGAGGTCCTGCTCCGAGGCCTCCGGCCGGGCCAGCCGCAGGTTCTCGCGCAGCGAGCTGTCGAAGACGTGGGCGTCCTGGGCGCACAGTCCCACCGCGCGTCGCACGTCGTCGCCGTCCAGGGTGGTCACGTCGGTGCCGTGCAGGGTGATCTGCCCGGCGCTGGGCTCCACGAAGCGGAGCAGCGCCTGGGCGAGCGTCGTCTTGCCGGAACCCGAAGGGCCGACGACGGCGACGCGGCGGCCGGGGGAGAGGTCCAGGTCGAGATCGGTCAGCGCGGGAGCCGTCCGCCCCGGCCAGGTGACGGTCAGTCCGCGGACGCGCAGCGGCAGCGGCTCGGTCGGCGGCTGCCCCGGCTCGGCGGGCTCGCGGACGGGGTCCGGCGCGTCCGCGAGTTCGCGCAGCCGGGCCGCCGACTCCGCGCTGCGGCGGGAGAGTTGAGCAGCCGAGGTGAGGCCGGTGACCGCCTCGAAGGCGGCGAGCGGGGTCAGCAGGAGCACGGCCAGGTAGACGCCCGGAAGCCGGCCCGAGGCGACGGCGGCGACGCCGAGCGCCCCGCAGGCGACGGCGGTCAGGCCCGTGAGGGCAGCGGTCAGGCCACCGCCGAGCCCCGCGCCGGGGGCGGAGCGCTGCTGGAGGCGGGTGAGCCGGGCGTCCGTGTCGGCTGCGGCGGCCTGACGCCGGCTCAGCGCCCCGGCCGCGGTCAACTCGGCGGCGCCGTCGAGGAGTCCGAGCACCTGCTCGCTCAGCTCGCCCCGGGTCCGGGCCTGAGCCCGCTCGGCGCGGAGCGAGAGCGCGAGGGCGAGCCGGGGCACGACGAGCCCGGCCAGCAGCAGGCCGCCAGCGAGAGCAGCCCCGGCAGCGGGCAGCAGCCAGGCGACGACGGCCACGGTGGCCGCACCGGCGACCACGGCCACGGCCCGGGGCAGGCGCACGCGCAGATGGCGGTCCTGCAGAGCGTCCACGTCCGCGACCATGCGGGACAGCAGGTCGCCCCGCCGGAAGGCCCCTCCCCCGCCGTTGGGGGCGAGCCGCTCGAGGCGCGTGTACACGCCGGCCCGGAGCGCGCCGAGGGCGCGCAGCACGGCGTCATGACTGACGAGCCGCTCGGCGTAGCGCAGGGCGCTGCGCCCGATGCCGAAGGCCCGGACGGCGGTGACGGCGACCATCAGGTAGAGCACGGGCGGCATCTGAGCGGCCCGCGAGATCAGCCAGCCCGAGGTCCCCATCAGCGCGGTCGCGCACAGCAGCGCCCCAGCACCGAGCCCCACCGCCACCCACAGCCCCGGCACCCGCCCGAAGCCCGGCCGCCCGACGTCCCCGCGCTGCCCGGGCCCAGCGGCCCGCCCGACACCTCGGCCCCGGCGCGAAGCGCCGACCGCAACCGGGTCTCGACCGTCTGCGGTGGCGCTGGTGGGTGCACCGGCGGAGCGGGAGGGCGTCACGCGTGAACCGCCCGTGTCCACCAGCCCGTTGACCTCCGTCGA
>NZ_JBHSQJ010000091.1:0-171 GCF_042658505.1 Streptacidiphilus monticola
GCCGGAGATCCAACTGGAACCAGGTTATTCATAATTTCTGTTAATTTTTTTCTTTGCCGAGAATTTTCTTCGTAATATTACCGGAGTCAGGATGACTAACCAGCCAGCGACGGCCAGCCAGAAAACAGACGAAGTCACAAACAAAACTACCCCGTCAATGACGGTAGACAC
>NZ_JBHSQJ010000091.1:181-618 GCF_042658505.1 Streptacidiphilus monticola
CGGTAGACACGATATTTTCGGGCACAGGTTTCACTCCTCTTCAGTGGGTGGCTATGGAACGGGAACATTCATGACACCAACATCCAGTAGATAAAGCACAGAAAACCCATCCCCCATCCCCAGAACAGGATCTGGCCGCGGTATTTATCCCGCAGGTTAAAAAAGGGATGTGCCTGCAGGTCAACGAGCTCCTCACTTTGCGAGGCAAGCTCCCTTTCCAGCTCCAGGATTCTTTTCTGCGACTGAGCACACAGGGTAGCCAGCCGGATGACCCCGGTTGCCCGTTGCGCCACCTCCAGGTCTGAATCCCCGCTCTGCGGCAGAGACAGTTTTTCTGCCCGCAGCGGCAGGGCGTCACATTTCTCGTCCGGGAGCTGGCCCTCTTTCCTGTGCAACAGATGATAAAATGGACGATTCTTAAGTGAAGTAATTAACTG
>NZ_JBHSQJ010000092.1:0-598 GCF_042658505.1 Streptacidiphilus monticola
CCGGCGGCTCCCTCGTGCGCTCTCCTGTTCCGACCCTGCCGTTTACCGGATACCTGTTCCGCCTTTTTCCCTTTCGGGAAGCGTGGCGCTTTCTCATAGCTCACGCTGCTGGTATCTCGGCTCGGTTTAGGTCGTTCGCTCCAAGCTGGGCTGTATGCACGAACCCCCCGTTCAGCCCGACTGCTGCGCCCTTTCCGGTAACTATCATCTTGAGTCCAACCCGGACGGACACGCAAAAACGCCACTGGCAGCAGCCATTGGTAACTGGATATATACGAGAGAGATATTGAGAGGTCTTGAAGTGGGTGCCTAACTGCGGCTACACTGAAAGAACAGTTTTGGTATCTGCGGTCTCGTATACCCAGTTACCCGGTTAAGCAGTTCCCCAACTGACTTAACCTTCGATCAAACCGCCTCCCCAGGCGGTTTTTTCGTTTACAGTGCAAGAGATTACGCGCAGAAAAAAAGGATCTCAAGAAGATCCTTTAAATGATCGTCAGTTCTGTTATCCCCGGAGCTCCATCCATCCCACGGAAAAACACCCGCCACTGATGCCCTCAGCGCACTGCACATCATGTACAAACCACTCCCTCCCTCC
>NZ_JBHSQJ010000093.1:0-9672 GCF_042658505.1 Streptacidiphilus monticola
GGACTTGGCGGTCACCGGGGTGCCGTCGGAGAACTTGGTGCCGGGCTTGATCTTGACGGTCCAGTTCTGCTGGTCCGTGGAGGTGATCGACTCGGCCAGGTCGTTCTCGGCCTTGGAGGTCTTGGGGTCGTAGCGCATCAGGCCACGCATGATCATGTTGAGGACGGCGCCGCCGTTGACCTCGTTGGTGTTGGCCGGCTCGAGCGGGTTCTGCGGGTCCGCCCACCAGGCGGTCACAATGCCGCTGCCGTTGCCGGAGCCGCTGCTGGAGCTGGAGCTCCCGCTGCTGCTGCAGGCGGTGGCGGCGAGGGCGATGGCGACGGCCCCAGCCGCGAACTTGGCGCGGGTGGCTCCACGCATGGATGTGCCTCCTCAGACGTGCTGCTGTGCAAGTCGTTCCGGTGCGCCGCCCATCCACCCCTGGATGCGCCGCGCGTGTGCTCGCGAGCCCTGTCCGACCGAGTCGGCAGCAGGCCCGGTGACCCGAGCGTCGTTCCTACTATCCGTCACTCTCGGCTATGCCCCTGACCAAATTGCATTGCGGTTTGATCACACGCCTGTGACTCATGTCTCGCAACCTGGTCAGGCCCACTTGGTTGCAAGGAGTACCGAAACGGACACTACTCCCTTCCTATCGACATGCTGTCACCGATATCCGTACACCAGGACACTGACACTCGGGGAAGGTGCCACTACGCTCAGTTACCGTCTGATGGAGCAAAAAGGCCGTCGGACCGGAAGGTCNCCGCGTGCGGCTCAGCCCTTGGCAGCCCGGCCGCGGTTCCGCGCGCGGGTCTGCTGGTCCAGGATCACCTTGCGGATGCGCACCGTCTCCGGGGTCACCTCGATGCACTCGTCCTCGCGGCAGAACTCCAGCGACTGCTCCAGCGAGAGCTTGCGCGGCGGCACGATCGACTCGGCCACGTCCGCGGTCGAGGACCGCATGTTGGTGAGCTTCTTCTCCTTGGTGATGTTCACGTCCATGTCGTCGGAGCGGGAGTTCTCACCGACGATCATGCCCTCATAGACCTCGGTGCCCGGCTCGACGAAGAGGACGCCGCGCTCCTGCAGGTTGGTCATCGCGAAGGCGGTCACCACACCGGCCCGGTCGGCCACCAGGGAGCCGTTGTTGCGGGTGGTCAGCGTGCCGAACCAGGGCTCGTGGCCCTCGTGGATCGAGTGCGCGATGCCGGTGCCGCGGGTCGAGGTGAGGAACTCCGTCCGGAATCCGATCAGACCGCGCGACGGCACCACGAACTCCATGCGCACCCAGCCCGAGCCGTGGTTGGACATGTTGTCCATCCGGCCCTTGCGCACACCCATCAGCTGGGTGACCGCGCCCATGTGCTCCTCGGGCACGTCGACCGTCAGCCGCTCGACGGGCTCGTGGATCTTGCCGTCGATCTCCTTGGTGACCACCTGAGGCTTGCCGACGGTCAGCTCGAAGCCCTCGCGGCGCATGGTCTCGATCAGGATGGCCAGCGCCAGCTCGCCGCGGCCCTGCACCTCCCAGGCGTCCGGGCGCTCGGTGTCCAGCACGCGCAGCGAGACGTTGCCGATCAGCTCGCGGTCCAGGCGGTCCTTGACCTGACGGGCCGTCACCTTGCGGTCCACCTTGGCGCCGGACTTGGCGTCCGCGCCCTTGCCGGAGCCGCCCTTGCCGACCAGCGGCGAAGTGTTGGTGCCGATGGTCATCGAGATGGCCGGCTCGTCCACGGTGATCAGCGGCAGCGCGACCGGGTTCTCGGTGTCGGCCAGGGTCTCGCCGATCATGATGTCGGCGATGCCGGCCACGGCGCAGATGTCGCCCGGGCCCGCCTTCTCGGCCGGCTTGCGGGTGAGCGCCTCGGTCATCAGCAGCTCGGAGATGCGCACGTTCTGGATCGAGCCGTCGCGCTTGATCCAGGCCACGGTCTGGCCCTTGCGCAGCTCGCCCTGCTCGACGCGGAGCAGCGCGATGCGGCCGAGGAAGTTGTCGGCGTCCAGGTTGGTGACGTGAGCCTGGAGCGGCGCGCCCTCCTCGTAGGTGGGGGCCGGGACGTGCTCCAGGATGGTGGAGAAGAAGGGCTCCAGGCTGTCGCTGTCGGCCGGGACGGTGCCGTCCTCCGGCTTGGTCAGCGAGGCGATGCCGTCGCGGGCACAGGCGTAGACGATCGGGAACTCGATCTGGTCCTCGTCCGCGTCCAGGTCCAGGAACAGGTCGTAGGTCTCGTTGACGACCTCGTCGATCCGCGAGTCCGGGCGGTCGGTCTTGTTGATGCAGAGGATCACCGGCAGCTTCGCCTGGAGCGCCTTGCGGAGCACGAAGCGGGTCTGCGGCAGCGGGCCCTCGGAGGCGTCCACCAGCAGCACGACCGCGTCGACCATGGACAGGCCGCGCTCGACCTCGCCACCGAAGTCGGCGTGGCCGGGGGTGTCGATGATGTTGATCGTGATGGGCTCGCCGCCACCCTTGGGGTGGTACTTGACCGCGGTGTTCTTGGCGAGAATGGTGATGCCCTTCTCGCGCTCCAGGTCGTTCGAGTCCATCACGCGGTCGTCGACGTGCTGGTGCGCGGCGAAGGCGCCGGCCTGCTTGAGCATGGCGTCCACCAGCGTCGTCTTGCCGTGGTCGACGTGCGCGACGATGGCGACGTTCCGGATGTCATTGCGCGTGGGCATACGGAGTACAGTTCTCCCGATTCGAGGCGGGCTCCTGACGCTCCACTGCGCCACCACCGCCGGTCCACCGCCGCGCGTCTGGACACAGCACGGCTGCCTCCCATGGTACGGGGTGACGCCCCGCCTCTACCCATCGGGCCTGCGAGCTGGCAGGATCCGCCGCCGTGACCGAGATCGCGGCGCCCGCCGCCCCCGCACCCGCCCGGCCCCTCCGCTCGCTTCCGAGCATGCTCCTCGCGGGACTCCTGATGTCCTGCTGCGCCGTGCTGCTGCCCGGCTTCGAGCGCTACCAGGCCGGCTACGCCGGCTGGGCGGCGGGGCTGTCCACCGCCGCAGGCGGACTGCTGGCGCTGCAACTGGCCCATCTGGTGCCGCTGTTGCCGGGCCGGGTGGCCGGCGTCGCTCCCACCCTGCTCGTCGTCGGCACCGGGCCGCTGCTGCGGGTGCGGCGGGGCCGGCGGACCACGGTCGCCTTCCATGCCGTGCCGTTCCCCCTGCTGTGGGCGCACGGCTCCGTGGTGGCCCGTGCCGGACTCCGGTCACGGCTCGCGGTCCTGGCCCTGGGCCGGGTCGCGGTCGGTCTGGGCGTCGCGGAGCTGCTCCTGCTCAGCGGCCACCCCTTCCTCTGGGGCGTGGGACGGGGCATGGTCCTGTTCACCGTGATCGGGCTCGTGCTGTGGGCGGGCGGCCGGAAGGCCGGGCATCTGGGCTGGTGGCCGGCACCCGTATGGAACCGGGACGAGGCCGGAGCCCGGGCCCTCGACCCCGTCGGACTCGCCACCGCGCGTGCGCTGGCCGGGGGCGACCTCGAGCGGGCCCACGCCGAACTCGGCGACCCGGCAGGAACGCTGACGCCTCTTCAGCTCCGCGTGGCGCTCGCCGTGGCCGAGGGCCGCTGCGCGGAGGCCCTGCGCCTGGCGACGCAGGGCCACGGCACCGAGCCGGACGAGGAACTGCGGCTGCTGGCGGCACGGGCGGCCTGCCATGCGGTGGAGAGCGGCGAGCTGTCCGTGGACGACGCGCAGCCGGCGCTCCGGCTGCTGCACGCGCACGGCCCGCGCAGGCTCCTCCGCTCCTCCGAGCTGCCGGCCACCCGCGCGCTGCTCACGGGCTCGCCCGCCGAGGCGGTCCGGCCGGCGCGACGGGCGCTGAGCCTCCCCCTGGACCTGACCACTCGCGGCTACGCGCTGTGCACCCTCGCCGCCGCGCAGGCGCGGGCCGGCGACCTGGCCGGGGCCGCGGCGAGCCTCGGCCGGGCGCGGACGTGCGCGCCCGGCCTGGCCCGGATCGGCGTGGTGGAGGGGCTGATCAGCTCTTCTTCGTGAAGCCGAGCCGGGTGAAGTCCGGCGTCGCGAAGCCGAAGGCGCCCGCGTTGACCAGGGTGTCGCTGGTGGCCACCAGCTCCGGGGACTGGAACAGCGGCAGGTTCGGCACGACCTGCCAGAGCCGCCGGTCGGCCTGGTTCGCCAGCGACGCGGCCTGCTTCTCGTCCAGCGCGGAGACCGCCCGGTCCAGCAGGCTGTCGATCTCGTCGGTGCCGGTGCCGGAGTAGTTCTGCCCGGCCTCGACCGAGCCGTCCACGGCGACCTGCGGCTTCTCGTACAGCGCACGCTGGTCGGCGACGGGGAAGCGGGACGCGGGCCAGGCGAACAGGGCCAGGTCGAAGCGGCCCTGGGCCAGGTTCGGGTTCACGAAGTCGGCCGCGGCGACCGGACGGGTCGTCAGCTGGATGCCGGAGGCGGCCAGTTGCGCGGTGAGCAGGGACGCCAGCCGGGCGTCCGTGGCCGAGCCCTGGCGGGTGAGCAGGGTGAGCGCGAGCGGCTTGGCGGCCTTGGTCCGAGTGGCCGGGTGGGCCGCGTCGCTGTTGGCGGGGGTCTTCCAGCCGGCCGCGTCGAGCAGCTTCGCGGCGTTCGCCGCACCGCCCTGGAGCTCTGCGCTGTCGTCCCGGTAGCCGGGCTGACCCGCCATCAGCAGCCGGTTGCCCAGCGGCGTGGCGGGCAGCGACAGCGGCTTGAGCACGGCGTCCGCGAGCGCCTGCCGGTCCACGGCGTCCGCGACGGCGTGGCGTACCTGCGGGTCCGCCAGGGGGCCGGTCGCCCCGTTGAACGTCAGCTGGACGTACGCCGGTGCGGCGGCGCGGTGCAGGGTCGTGCCCGCCACGGCGGGCGGGGCCTGCCCGGAGTCGGTGACGGCGGCGGAGAGGTCGGCGTAGTCGACCGCTCCCGCGCGCAGCGCCGCGATCCGCTCGGCGGGTGCGACGGCGGTGAGCGCCAGCGCGTCGAGGTGCACCTGGCTGCCCCACCAGCGCGGGTTGCGGACGAGGGTGAGCGCCTTGGCGTCCTGGGCCTTGTAGGTGAACGGCCCGGCGTCGAGGTTCTTCCCGGCGGCCGGGTACAGCGGCGTGAACAGACCGCGCCAGGGCCCGAAGGGCTGGCTGAAGACCACCTTCACCTGGTGCGCGTCCGCGCCCTGGCCGACGGAGGCGATCCGGTCGTACCCGTCGGCGGAGTGGGCGGCGGCGAGCCGCTTCCACTGGGCGGCGAAGTCGGCCGCGGAGAGCGGGGAGCCGTCGCTCCAGACGGCCTTGGGGTTCAGCGTGTAGATGATCGTCTGCGGCGAGGCGGACGTCTGTTCGGCCTTGACCAGGTAGTCCTGGTCGAGCACCGGCCGCGCCCGGTCGTCCAGCCGGAAGAGCGTCGGCAGCGACGCCTCGGCGGCCAGCGCGGTCGCGTCGGTGGCGGCGGCCCCGAAGACGTCCCGGTCGGCGGGGACGGCGTCGACGGCCCAGTGGAGGGTGCCGCCCACCTGGACCTTGCCCCCTCCGGAGGAGGCCACGTCGGAGCCCGACGCCCCCTTGTCCCCGCTGCCGGAGGTGCAGGCGGAGCAGATGAGCGCGACAGCGGCGCAGACCAGTACGGACAGACCACGGCGGGTACGCGACGAGTTCACCACGCCCCCACGTAACGCCGGTCGGTCCGCCGCCTCCTGACGACACGTCGGCGCGTGCCGTACGGCCACTCATTCAGGCGACCGCCAGTTGCACCCCCCGGGGCGCGAGGCCGCGGATATGTGCGGCTCCGCCGCGTGGCGCGAGGAACCCACCACCCACGAAGGCCCGACCCCCTGGAGGGGACGAACCTCCCCGAGTGGTGGGTCCCTCGCGCCCTGGGGGGTGCCCCCAAGCGAGTGCACAAGACTTCCCTTCGTGGGGTGACGGAGGTCACACTCGATCAGCATGGGTTCTGGCGTCGGTCAGGAGGTGCTCGTGGGTCGCGAGGAAGAGATCCGGCGGCAGTTGGACGTCATGGAGCGGGCGCTGCAAGCCCTGCGGCGCGAGCTGGGAGCACAGCGCGTCCCCGCGCAGGAGGGGCTGGTCGAGATCCCCGACACCGACTACGACCCGGCCTGGTGGCAGGGCGCCGACGACGAGGGCGTCGGCTGTCGGCACGAGCGGGACGCGTCGTGACCGGCGTGCGGACACCGGGGCGGGCCGCCCTGCCGGAGCAGACGCTCCGCACGGACCGGTGGTGGCTCAGCCCGGTGGTGACCGCGCTGGGCCTGCTGGCCTTCGTCGGCTACTCCACCTGGCGGGCCTTCTTCGGCCTGCACACCGCCTACGCCGCGCCCTACGTCTCGCCGTTCTACTCGCCCTGCCTCGCCGCCAACTGCCCGGACATGAAACAGGGCGCCGACTGGGCCCTCTTCGGCAGCTGGTGGCAGCTCTCCCCCGCGCTGATCGTGCTGATCTTCCCGCTCGGGTTCCGGCTGACCTGCTACTACTACCGCAAGGCCTACTACCGGGCGTTCTGGTCCTCTCCCCCCGCCTGCGCCGTCGCCGAGCCGCACGCGCGGTACACCGGGGAGACGCGGTTTCCGCTGATCCTGCAGAACGTCCACCGGTACTTCTTCTACTTCGCGATCCTCGTCGCGGGCGTGCTCACCTGGGACACCGTCCTGGGCTTCCGCAACCCCGCCGGCGACTGGGGCCACATGGGTCTGGGCACCCTCGTCCTGCTCGTCAACATCGTGCTCATCTGGGCCTACACGGCGTCCTGCCACTCCTGCCGGCACATCGTCGGCGGCCGGCTGCGGCACTTCTCGAAGCACCCCGTCCGCTACCGGCTGTGGACCTGGGTCGGGAGGCTGAACGCCCGTCACATGCAGCTCGCCTGGGCCTCCCTGATCAGTGTGGCCGTCGCCGACCTGTACGTGTACCTGCTCGCCAGCGGGGCCTTCAGCGACCCGCGCTTCTTCTGAGTCCGAGAAAGGGCCCCACGCATGACCGAAGCAGAGCGGTACGACTTCGACGTGGTCGTCGTCGGCGCCGGGGGCGCCGGGCTGCGGGCCGCGATCGAGGCCCGGGAGCGGGGGCTGCGGACCGCGGTCATCTGCAAGTCGCTCTTCGGCAAGGCGCACACGGTGATGGCCGAGGGCGGCATCGCGGCCAGCATGGGCAACGTCAACGAGGCCGACAACTGGCAGGTGCACTTCCGCGACACCATGCGCGGCGGCAAGTTCCTCAACCACTGGCGGATGGCCGAACTGCACGCCAAGGAGGCGCCCGACCGGGTCTGGGAGCTGGAGGCCTGGGGCGCGCTCTTCGACCGGACCAAGGACGGCCGGATCTCGCAGCGCAACTTCGGCGGCCACGAGTACCCGCGCCTGGCCCATGTCGGCGACCGCACCGGCCTGGAACTGATCCGGACGCTGCAGCAGAAGGTC
Organism: Streptacidiphilus monticola; assembly: GCF_042658505.1. Lineage (NCBI taxonomy): Bacteria > Bacillati > Actinomycetota > Actinomycetes > Kitasatosporales > Streptomycetaceae > Streptacidiphilus > Streptacidiphilus monticola. Next base: position 7,384 of record NZ_JBHSQJ010000093.1, read on the forward strand.
GTCTCGCTGCAGCAGGAGGACTTCCGGGAGACCGGCGACCACGAGTCCCGGATCCGGGTGTTCCAGGAGTACACGGTCACCCGCATCCTCAAGGACGGCGAGCGGGTCTCCGGGGTCTTCGGCTACCAGCGCGAGTCCGGACGGTTCTTCGTCATCGCGGCGCCGGCCGTGGTGCTGGCGACCGGCGGCATCGGCAAGAGCTTCAAGGTGACGTCCAACTCGTGGGAGTACACCGGCGACGGCCACGCCTTGGCGCTGCTCGCCGGGGCCACTCTGCTGAACATGGAGTTCGTCCAGTTCCACCCGACCGGGATGATCTGGCCGCCCTCCGTCAAGGGCATCCTGGTCACCGAGTCGGTCCGCGGCGACGGCGGCGTGCTGCGCAACAGCGAGGGCCGCCGGTTCATGTTCGACTACATCCCCGACGTGTTCCGGGACAAGTACGCGCAGTCGGAGGAGGAGGCCGACCGCTGGTACACCGACCAGGCCAACAACCGGCGGCCGCCCGAGCTGCTGCCCCGCGACGAGGTGGCCCGGGCCATCAACTCCGAGGTCAAGGCCGGTCGCGGCACCCCGCACGGCGGGGTCTTCCTGGACGTCTCGACCCGGCTCCCGGCGGAGGAGATCCGCCGCAGGCTGCCGTCGATGCACCACCAGTTCCTGGAGCTGGCCGATGTCGACATCACCGCCGAGCCGATGGAGGTCGGGCCGACCTGCCACTACGTCATGGGCGGCGTCGAGGTGGACCCGGACACCGCCGCCTCCGTCGTCCCCGGCCTCTACGCCGCGGGCGAGGTGGCGGGCGGCATGCACGGCTCCAACCGGCTCGGCGGCAACTCCCTCTCCGACCTGCTGGTCTTCGGCCGCCGCGCCGGCCTCCACGCGGCCGCGTACACACGGGAGTTGACGGACCGTCCGGTGGTGGACCAGGCACAGGTGGACGCCGCCGCGGCGGAGGCGCTGGCCCCCTTCTCGGCCGACGGCGGCGAGAACCCCTACACGCTGCACCAGGAACTGCAGCAGACGATGAACGACCTGGTCGGCATCATCAGGCGCGAGGGCGAGATGGCCGAGGCCCTGAAACGCCTGGGCGCGCTGCGGGCACGCGCCGAGCGGGCCGGCGTCGAGGGCCACCGCCAGTTCAATCCGGGCTGGCACCTGGCCCTGGACCTGCGCAACATGCTGCTCGTCTCGGAGTGCGTGGCCCGCGCGGCGCTCGAGCGGACGGAGAGCCGGGGCGGCCACACCCGGGAGGACCACCCCGAGATGTCGGCGCAGTGGCGGCGGGTCGCCCTCGTCTGCGCGCTCGCGGAGAAGCCCGACAACGGCGGCGGCCAGGTGGCCCTGGTGCACAAGCCCAACCCGCCGATCCGGGCGGACCTGCTGGCCCTGTTCGACCGGGCCGAGCTGAAGAAGTACCTGACCGACGAGGAGCTGGGGGCTGAGTCATGAGCTGGACGGCCGAGTTCCGCGTCTGGCGCGGCGACGCGGAGGGCGGGGAGCTGACGCCCTACCAGGTCGAGGTCAACGAGGGCGAGGTGGTGCTGGACGTCGTCCACCGCCTCCAGGCGACGGCTGCTCCGGACCTCGCGGTGCGGTGGAACTGCAAGGCAGGCAAGTGCGGGTCCTGCTCCGCGGAGATCAACGGCCGCCCGAGGCTGATGTGCATGACCCGGATGTCGGTGCTGCCGCCCGGCGAGCCGGTGACCATCACGCCCATGCGCACCTTCCCGGTGCTCAAGGACCTGGTGACGGACGTCTCCTTCAACTACGCGAAGGCGCGGGAGATCCCCTCGTTCACCCCGCCGGAGGGCCTGCGGCCCGGGGAGTACCGGATGCAGCAGGAGGACGTGGCGCGATCGCAGGAGTTCCGGAAGTGCATCGAGTGCTTCCTGTGCCAGAACACGTGCCATGTGGTCCGGGACCACGAGGAGAACAAGCAGGCGTTCGCGGGCCCGCGGTTCCTGATGCGGGTGGCCGAGCTGGAGATGCATCCGCTGGACGCGGTGGCGGGACGGGCAGCCACGGCACAGGAGGCTGACGGACTGGGGCTGTGCAACATCACCAAGTGCTGCACGGAAGTCTGCCCCGAGCACATCAGGATCACGGACAACGCCCTGATCCCCTTGAAGGAACGGGCGGTCGACCGCAAGTACGACCCCCTCGTCTGGCTCGGCTCCAAAATCACCCGCCGCCGCGCCACCTGACGCCCCGCCAGGGGCGCGAGGAACTGCGCGACCAGCCCACCAGTCGGGGAGGTCCGACCCCATCTGCGGGACGAACCTCCCC
>NZ_JBHSQJ010000094.1:0-9476 GCF_042658505.1 Streptacidiphilus monticola
GGACTTGGCGGTCACCGGGGTGCCGTCGGAGAACTTGGTACCGGACTTGATCTTGACGGTCCAGTGCTGCTGGTCCGTGGAGGTGATCGACTCGGCCAGGTCGTTCAGGGCCTTGGAGGTCTTGGGGTCGTAGCGCATCAGGCCACGCATGATCATGTTGAGGACGGCGCCGCCGTTGACCTCGTTGGTGTTGGCCGGCTCGAGCGGGTTCTGCGGGTCCGCCCACCACGCGGTCACAATGCCGCTGCTGTTCCCGGTACCGCTGCTGGAGCTCGACTTCCCGCTGCTGCTGCAGGCAGTGGCGGCGAGGGCGACGGCCACGGCGCCGATCGCCAGCTTGCTGTGGGTGGATCCGCGCATATGGTGCCTCCTGCGACCGCGTCGGTTTGGTCGGACGTCTCCGAGTCGACGGCCCGCGCGGGCGGCGCGCAATTCCGCCGCCTCCGACCGGGTGGCGGCAGCCCGGTGGCGGCGCCCGGAACGACTCCCTAGGCTCAGCCCCGGTGCAGTCGTTCACCCCGGTCGGGACGGCCGGTCGCGTGCCAGACCCCTCTGGGGCCGCCCGTCCCCTCCGGTCAAGCCGGCCTGGCGGCGCTGCTGCTGACGGGACGTCAACGGCTGCTTCTCACAGGTTGGCGAAGCAGTAGTGGAGCAGCGCCCCGGCCATGAGGCTGTAGTCGAACATGGCCACGAGGATCGCCAGCGCAAGGCAGACCATGAGCAGGCCGACCGCGCTCGGCTCCCGCCGCACCCGCCGCGCGAAGTGCGCGGCCGACGCCAACGGCAGCATCAGCCCCACCGCCCCGGCGAGCAGGTAGGGGGCGCCGCTGCTCCCGCGCCCGCCGATGAAGTGGGCCCCCGCGAAGGCGTTCGCCCCGGCGCAGACCAGGCACACGAGCGCGAGCCCCACGGGCGCGAGCGGCACCGCGCCCAGCCGTTCCGTGACGGCGGTCCGGACGGACGGCCTCAAGGCGCCGTCGGGAACCGGGAGTTCGGCCACGGGCGCAGGAGGAGCGTCCGGCGGCGGAAGTGGCACCGGGCGCTGCGCGCGCGTCCTGACCGCGCGCTGCGGGGCGGGGGAAGCAGGCGGAAGGGCGGCGGCCTCACCGGACGGTTGCGCCTCCCGCTGCCGGTCCCCGACGGCACCCGCCACGGCGACCGGGCCGACGGCCTTGTCGGGCGGGGCGAGCTCCGGTACCGGAGAATGCGCCCGCCTCCCCGGTCCGCTCGCCCGCGGCGCCTGGGACGTCGTCCGCCTCTTGCTGCCCGTACGCTTGCCCACCTGGATACCTCACTGCGTGTCCGTGGACCAGGCCCCTGGCCCCGAGCGGCGTCCCCGCCGTGCGAAACGATCACCGAACGGGTGCAACAGGAAACGACCCGGTCCGCCGAGTCACCCGGACGGCGCAGGGGTGATGACCCGTGGTGGATCGGCGCCGGCGACAGCTGACCCCCCGTCAACCCGTCGGCGTTCAGGCGTCGATGCTCTCCCACCCGGGGCGGGCCGGGCGTTCGCCGATCCGGCCCACGGGGCGGCTGCGGTAGACGACGTACGGGCGGAACAGGTAGAACCACGGCGCACTGAACATGTGCACCAGCCGGGTGAACGGGACCATGCCGATGATCACCATGCCGATGACGGCGTGCGCCTGGTAGGTGGTGGGCACGGTCGCCATCAGTCCCGTCCGCGGGTGCAGGGCGAACAGGCTGCGTGCCCAGGGGCCGATCGTGTCCCGGTAGTCGTAGCCGTGGCTCAGGCCGGAGTTGGTGAGTTTGGTGTACATACCGAAGCCGATCTCGCCGACCAGCAGCAGGTACACGATCTTGTCGTTCCACGTGGTGGCCCGGAACACCGGGGTGTTGGTGCGCCGGCGGTAGACCAGGGCCGCCAGCCCGGCCACCGCCAGCACGCCCGCCACCGTGCCGCCGACGAGCGAGAGCAGGTGGTAGGAGTGCTCACTGACGCCGACCGCGTCGGTCCAGCTCTTGGGGACGAACAGGCCGATCAGGTGGCCGGCGAGGACGAACAGGATGCCGTAGTGGAAGGCCGGCGAGGCCCACCGCAGGAGCCGGGACTCGTAGACCTCGCTGGAGCGGGTGGTCCAGCCGAACTGGTCGTAGCGGTACCGCCAGACCAGGCCGACCACCAGGCAGGCGAAGGCGATGTAGGGCAGCGCGCTCCACAGGAACGTGTCCATCAGCGGCCTCCGGTGAGGACGGGGAGCTGGGCGAGGTGGCCGTAGGGCGGCAGCTCCCCGCCGGTGCCGACATCCTCGCGGGGCGGGCCCGAGCGGGCCAGGGCCAGCGCCTGCGCGCGGTCGGCCGGGCTCGCGCCGGGCAGGGTGGCGCAGACCGACGTCAGCACGTGGGCGTAGGGTGTCGCCGCCTCCTCCAGGGCCAGGCGCAGGAGTTCGAGTCCGGGCCGGTGTTCGCGCAGCAGCGCGTCGCTGCGCGTCGCGGCGCTGAACTCCAGGACCACCGGCAGGAAGTCGGGCAGTTCCTCCCCCTGCAACCGCAGGCCGTGCTCGCGGTAGACCTGGGTGAAGCGGAGCAGCGCGGTGCCCCGGCGGCGGGTGTCGCCGTCGGTCCACCAGCTGAGGTGGAGGCTGTGCCGGTTCCGGAAGTCGAAGACCTCGGTGTAGTGCGCGGCCAGCTCGGAGAGCGGGGTGACCCCGGCATGGTCGAGGAAGCGTCCGAGCGGGTCCTCGTCGCCGACGGCCGCGCGCAGCAGCGGCAGCTGGTCCAGGAGTTCGGCGTCGGGGTAGCCGAGGCAGCGGGCCGCGGCCTGGTGCCGGACGGCTGCCCGGTACCGGACGGCCGTGGCCGCGTCGGCGCGCCGGCCGCGTGCGCTGCGGGTCACAGGACGTCCTCCGAACGATCGGCGGTCTGCCGGCGGCGCAGCGCGTGGAAGGACTCCAGCGAGACCAGCGGCAGCGTCCTGCGGCCGGAGTTCTCGCCGAACGGCCCCTTCTCGCTGTCGCCGTCCGTCCCGTCGAGGTGGCCGATGCTGCAGGTGGCCGGGACGGCCGACTCCTCCAGGGCGTGGGCGTCGGCCATGGCGGCAGTCGGGATGACGTACCGCTCCTCGTACTTGGCGACGGCCAGCAGCCGGTACAACTCCTCGATCTGGCGCTCCGTCAGGCCGACGGCGGCGGGGACGGCCGGGTCGGGCGTCCCGCCGAGGTTGCGGGTGCGCATGTGGGCGCGCATGGCGGCGAGGGTCTCCAGCGAGCGCCGCACGGGTCCGGTGTCCCCGGCGGTGAACAGTCCGGCCAGGTACTCCAACGGGATGCGCAGGGTGTCGATGGCGCCGAAGAGGTTGCGCGCGTCCTCACCGTCGAAGCCGGTCCCGGTGAGCGCCTCGACGACCGGCGACAGCGGCGGGACGTACCAGACCATGGGCAACGTGCGGAATTCCGGGTGCAGCGGCAGCGCCACCCGATAGGTCGCGATGAGGGCGTGCACCGGGGAGCGGCGGGCCGCCTCGATCCAGTCGTGGGCGATGCCGTCCCGTTCGGCGGCGGCCCGGACCTCTGGGTCGGCCGGGTCCAGGAAGACGTCCAACTGCGCCTGGTAGAGCTCCTTCTCGTCGCGCACGGACGCGGCGGCGGTGACCCGGTCGGCGTCGTAGAGCAGCACGCCGAGGTAGCGCAGCCGGCCGACGCAGGTCTCGGAGCAGACGGTGGGCAGGCCGACCTCGATCCGCGGGTAGCAGAAGGTGCACTTCTCGGCCTTGCCGGTGCGGTGGTTGAAGTACACCTTCTTGTAGGGGCAGCCGGTGACGCACTGCCGCCAGCCGCGGCAGTGGTCCTGGTCGACCAGGACGATGCCGTCCTCCTCCCGCTTGTACATCGCCCCGGAGGGGCAGGAGGCGACGCAGGCGGGGTTGAGGCAGTGCTCGCAGATCCGCGGCAGGTAGAACATGTAGCTCTGCTCGAAGGCGAACTTCACCTTCTCCGAGGCCTGCCGGCGCAGCCGGGCGACCATCGGGTCCTCGCCGGCGCGCTCGGGCATGCCGCCGAGGTTGTCGTCCCAGTTGGAGGACCACTCGATCTTCATGGGCTTGCGGGTGAGCAGCGAGCGCGGCGCGGCCACCGGGTAGTCCTCCCCGAGGGGCGCGTCGGTGAGCTTGTTGTAGTCGTAGGTCCAGGGCTCGTAGTAGTCCTTGATGCCGGGCAGCACCGGGTTGGCGAAGATCTCGGCGAGCCGCCTGACCCGGCTCCCCGCCCTGAGCGTCAACCGGCCGCGGCGGTTGAGCTTCCAGCCGCCCCGCCAGCGCTCCTGGTCCTGCCACTGGCGGGGGTAGCCCTGGCCGGGCCGGGTCTCGACGTTGTTGAACCAGACGTACTCGACGCCGGACCGGTTGGTCCAGGTCTGCTTGCAGGTGACCGAGCAGGTGTGGCAGCCGATGCACTTGTCGAGGTTCATCACCATCGCCACCTGGGCCATGACCCGGCCGACGGCCGCTCCGCTCCCGGGCATCAGTACCGCACCTCCTGCGAGCGGCGGCGGATCACGGTGACCTGGTCGCGCTGGTTGCCGGTCGGGCCCAGGTAGTTGAAGGCCCAGGAGAACTGGGCGTAGCCGCCGATCAGGTGGCTGGGTTTGAGGAGGACCCGGGTGAGCGAGTTGTGGATGCCGCCGCGGCGGCCGGTCTCCTCCGCCCTGGGCACGTTGACGGTGCGCTCCTGGGCGTGGTGCATGTAGACGGTGCCGGGCGGCATCCGGTGCGAGACGACGGCGCGGGCCACGACGACGCCGTTGCGGTTCACCGCCTCGATCCAGTCGTTGTCCCGGACGCCGATGGCGGCGGCGTCCTGCTCGCTCATCCAGACCAGCTGGCCGCCGCGGGACAGCGAGAGCATGAACCAGTTGTCCTGGTACTCGGAGTGGATCGACCACTTGTTGTGGGGGGTGAGGTAGCGGACCGTCACCTCGCGCTGCCCGTCCGGGCCGAGCCGGGGCTCACCGAACAACCGGTGCATGTCCAGGGGCGGCCGGTAGACGGGCAGGGCCTCGCCGAGTTCGTGGATCCAGTCGTGGTCGAGGAAGAAGTGCTGACGGCCGGTCAGTGTGTGCCAGGGCTTGAGGTGTTCGGTGTTGAGCGTGAAGGCGGTGTAGCGGCGTCCGCCGGACTCGCTGCCGGACCACTCCGGCGAGGTGATCACCGGGACCGGCGCGGCCTGGGTGTCGGCGTACGTGACGCGCTTGCCCTGGTGCTCCTCGGCCAGCTCGGCCATCCGCTGCCCGGTGCGCCGCTCCAGGGCGCGGAAGCCCTGGACGGCCAGGCGTCCGTTGGTGGTTCCGGACAGGGCGAGGATGGTGTCGGCGGCCTTGACGGCGGTGTCCAGCAGCGGTCGGCCGTCGGCCGGACCGCCGCGCGCGGTGCCGTGGGCGCGGGCGAGGGCGGCGACCTCGGCGTCGGGGCGGAAGGTGATGCCCTTGACGGGCAGGCCGAGCTTCTCGACCAGCGGCCCGAGCGCGGCCATCTTCGCGGCGATCGCGGTGTAGTCGCGCTCCACGACGGTGAGGGTGGGCAGCGTCTGCCCGGGGACGGGCTCGCAGTCGCCCGCCTTCCAGTCGCGGACGACGCCGCCGGGTTGCGCGGTCTCGCCGGGGGTGTCGTGCTGCAGCGCGGCGGCCACCAGGTCGCGGCGGGTGCCGAGGTGGGTCTGCGCGAGCTCGCTGAGCTTGGCGGCGAGCGCGTGGAAGGCGTCGAAGTCGGTGCGGGCCTGCCAGGGCGGGTCGATGGCAGGGGTGAAGGAGTGCACGAAGGGGTGCATGTCCGTGCTGGACAGGTCGTGCTTCTCGTACCAGGTGGCGGCGGGGAGCACGACGTCGGACAGCAGCGTCGAGGAGGTCATCCGGAAGTCGAGGGAGAGCAGCAGGTCGAGCTTGCCCTCGGGGGCCTGCTCGCGCCAGACCAGGTCGCGGGGGCGGACGTCGGCGGGGGCCTCCTCGGCGCGCAGGCCGGAGTGGGTGCCGAGCAGGTGCCGGGTGAAGTACTCGGCGCCCTTGGCGGAGGAGCCGAACAGGTTGGACCGCCACAGCGTGAGCACCCGCGGCCAGTTCTGCGGGGCGTCCGGGTCCTCGACGGCGAACTTCAGTGTCCCGGCCTTGAGTTCGGCGACGGCGGCGGCCACCGGGTCGTCCGTGTCGCCGAGGTCGAGCGGGTTGCGGTCGAAGGTCGGGTAGGAGGGCATCCAGCCGGTGCGGGCGGCCAGGGCGAGGCAGTCGGCGCCGGTCATGCCGCTGAAGGCGCCGGTGCCGAGCGGGGAGGCGAGGACGTCGGCGCGGAAGTGGTCGTAGCGCCACTGGTCGGTGTGCAGGAAGAACCAGCCGGTGCCGATCATCTGCCGGGGCGGCCGGGACCAGTCGTTGGCGGAGGCGAGCGTCGCCCAGCCGGTGTTGGGCCGGCACTTCTCCTGGCCCACGTAGTGCGCCCAGCCGCCGCCGTTGCGGCCCTGACAGCCCGTCAGCTGGAGCAGGGCGAGGAAGGCCCGGTAGATGGTCTCCGAATGGAACCAGTGGTTGGTGCCCGCGCCCATGAGGATCATGCACCGGCCCCGGGACTCCTCCGCCGTCCGCGCGAACTCGCGGCCGATCCGGGCGCAGGCGGCGGCGGGCACGGAGGTGTGCGCCTGCTGCCAGGCAGGCGTGCCGGGCTGCTCGGCGTCCTCGTAGCCGGTGGGCCAACTTCCGGGCAGGTCCGGCCGCTCGACGCCGTACTGGGCGAGCAGCAGGTCGAAGACGGTGGTGACGACCGGCCCGGACCGGCCGCCGATCCGGAACGCCGGCACGCCGCGCCGCATGACCCCGCCACGGCCCTGGCCGTGCTCCCCGCCCTCGGTGTCGAAGCGCGGCAGCAGCACCTCGACGCCGCGGGCGGCGGTGTTGCCGTGCAGCGTGAGCGCGGGGCGGACGCCGTCGAGGTCGAGGTTCCATCGGCCCTTGCCCGACTCGGTCCAGCGGAAGCCCAGGGAGCCGCCGGGGACGACGGCCTTTCCGCTGTGCTCGTCCAGGACGACCGTCTTCCACTCGGCGCCCTCGCTGCTGTCCGCGACGTCGGCGGCGCGCAGGAACTTGTGCGGGACGTACGCGCCGTCCCGCTCCCGGAGGGTGACCAGGAAGGGCAGGTCGGTGAACTGCCGTACGTAGTCGTCGAAGAAGGGCACGGTGCGGTCGACGAAGAACTCCTTGAGCACCACGTGCCCCATGCCGATGGCGAGCGCGGCGTCGGTGCCGGGGTGGGGGTGCAGCCACTCGTCGGCGAACTTGGCGTTGTCGGCGAAGTCCGGTGCGACGACGACCACCTTCTGGCCCCGGTAGCGTGCCTCGGCCATCCAGTGGGCGTCGGGGGTGCGGGTGACCGGGACGTTGGAGCCCCACATCATCAGGTAGGCCGCGTCCCACCAGTCGCCGGACTCGGGGACATCCGTCTGGTCGCCGAAGACCTGCGGGGAGGCGACGGGCAGGTCCGCGTACCAGTCGTAGAAGGAGAGCATCGGCGCGCCGATGAGCGAGTGGTACCGGGCGCCTGCGGCGTGGGAGACCATCGACATGGCCGGGATGGGCGAGAAGCCGGCGATCCGGTCCGGGCCGTACTCCTTGATGGTGTGCACCTGCGCGGCGGCGACCAGCTCCACCGCGTCGTCCCAACTGGCGCGCACCAGACCGCCCTTGCCGCGCGCCCGCTGGTAGCGGCGGCGGCGCTCGGGGTCCGTCTGCAGGTCCGCCCAGGCCAGCACCGGGTCGCCGCCGTTGCGGGCCTTGGCCTCGCGGAACATCTCCAGCAGCACGGCCCGGACGTAGGGGTAGCGCACCCGGGTCGGCGAGTAGGTGTACCAGGAGAAGGCGGCGCCGCGCGGGCAGCCGCGCGGCTCGTACTCGGGGCGGTCCGGGCCGACGGAGGGGTAGTCGGTGGCCTGGGTCTCCCAGGTGATGATGCCGTCCTTGACGTACACCTTCCAGCGGCAGGAGCCGGTGCAGTTGACGCCGTGCGTGGAGTTCACGATCTTGTCGTGGCTCCAGCGGTCGCGGTAGAAGACGTCGCCCGCGCGGCCGCCGCGCAGCTCCACGCGGTGCAGGTCGGCGGCGGCCGTACCGGGGCGGAAGAACTTCCCGGTGCGCAGCAGCAGTTCGCCCGGTTCCGACGTCGCCCTGCCCACGGTGGCCTCCTGACGGCAGATCAGTTCGATCGTCCTCCGTTGTTCCACGGCCCGGACCGCGGTTCCCGGCGCCACGCCGCGACTCGGGTGAAAAACCATCAAACACACCATCAGTGGAGGAATGACGCGTCCGCCGACCCAAGAATGTCCCCGTGAGATGGTGGCGCGAGATCCCCCCGGCGACCGGCTCGGCTGTGATGGCCACCGGCATCGTCTCGGTCGGCCTGCACCTGACCGGCCCCGAACCGCTCTCCCTCGCGCTGCTCGCGTGCGGCGCGGCCCTGTGGCTGCTGCTGGCCGCCGCCTTCGCGCTCACCTTCCTGCGCGACCGCGAGACGTGGACCGTCCGGGCCGCCACGCCACCCGCGCTCACCGCGGTCGCCGCGACCTGCGTCCTGGGCACGCGCTTCTCGCTGAGCGACCGTCAGGGGCTCGCCTTCACCCTGCTCGCCCTCGCGGTCCTCGTCTGGCCCGGGCTGCTCGGCTCGGTACTGCGGCACTGGCGCCGGCATCTGCCCGGGGCGGTGTTCCTGGTGTGCGTCTCCACCCAGGCCCTCGCGGTGCACTCGGCCACCCTCGCCCTCACGGGCCAGGGAGGGTGGCTGCCCTGGCCCGCTCTCGGCTGCTTCCTGCTCGGCCTCGTGCTGTACGGGGCGGCCCTGGTCCGCTTCGACCTGCGCCAGGTGCTCACCGGCGCGGGGGACCAGTGGGTCGCGGCCGGCGCCCTGTCGATCTCCGCGCTGGCCGCCGCGAAGCTCGCCTCCTGGCAGGGGTGGACCGGCCCCCTGCACGACGCGCTGCGGGCCGCGACCGCCTTCCTGCTCTGTCTGGCGCTGGCCTGGTACCTGGTGCTGCTCGCCGCCGAAATGCGCCGGCCGCGGCTGCGGTTCGACGTCCGCCGCTGGGCGACGGTGTTCCCGCTCGGCATGACCGCGGTCGCGGCGCTGACGGCGGCGGCCGTCACGGGCTGGACCTGGCTGCACGGGCTCGGCACCGTGCTGCTCTGGATCGCCGCGGCGGCCTGGGCGCTCACCGCGGCGGGCTTCCTGGTCAGCCGCCTGCCCCGGGCCCGCTCGGCGGCAGACGGGCACTGACAGCGGTCGGCCCGGGCGCTGGGACGGGAGTTCGCGTGTTCGGGTCGCCGACGCCCGCGCCGCCGAGCACCCCCGCACGGCCGGCCACCCCGACGTCCCCGCCGGAGCCCTCGCCGACGTGCTCGTCTTCCCCGGACCACCGCCTACGGGGCGGACAGGGAAGATCGCCGGACCGGCCTAGATGATCGATTCCAAGGGTCAGTGGTCGTAGGCG